>CAYUAZ010000072.1:0-9666 GCA_964442865.1 uncultured Gammaproteobacteria bacterium | reverse complement strand
TGCTGGTATAACGCTTCCCCTCGCGTCCATCAACCACGACGAATTCCCTGCTGTCGGATAACGCCTTTTTGGCGAACTTCGAGCGGGAGCTGAAGGCAATATGCAGACCGTCGTTACTGAACTGCGGCGCCACGCTGATAATGTCGTCGTAGCGCTTGCCTTCCACGCCGTTGACAACCAAGAATTGCTGGCCATCGCTCTCCGCCACATAAACAAACCGCTGGCTGTCGGGGCTGAACACCGGCACTATCGAACCGATGCCGTGATACGCCCGCTGCGGCTTGCCGTCCAGCACCGCGAACTCATTGCCGTCGCCATACGCCCGGTAGGCGTAGTGCTGGCTATCGGGGCTGAACAGCAGGGTTCCAGCGCCGATCATTTCATAGGCATCACCCTTGACGCCGTCCACAACCACATGTTGTTTGCTCCCTTCGCGCACCATGTAGGCGATACGCTTGCCGTCGGGGCTGAACACCAGCGCGTGCTCGCGCTCGCCGAGACTGTCGAACGGCGCACCCTCCTCGCCGTTGATGACCACCAGCGCCTTATCGCCACGCTTTGCCTTGTAGGCAAGCCTGGTGCTGTCGGGGCTGAACACCGGCCCCGCGAGACCGTCGTAGGCTTTCCCTTCTACGCCGTTATGAACCATGCGCCACATATTATTTCTGCGCGCAAGATATGCAACGTGCCTGCTGTCGGGGCTGAAAAGTGGCGTGTGCGTGCCGATGGCATCGTAGATCTTGCCGCGCTTGCCGTCCACCACCACTGCCTGTTGATTTTTCTTACCCACCTGGGTGACATAGGCATAACGCCGACCGTCCTGACTTTCCTTGAATGAGTCCGGGATCCAGTTGCGCACGTCCACGTCTCCCATCACTTCCTCAACGGATTTTATTTCCGTGGCATTGATGTGCGCCGACGAACCGAGGAGCGCGGACAGGCTGAGGCTGATTAGTAACTGCTTCAACATACCTATTCCTGATGACACTGCAATAAAAAACCCGCCCCCTGGATTCAAGAACGGTAGCTACATAGCAGACTTGCGGGTTTCGGCCGGGCAGGTGTTCACCCCCATTAGCGCCCAAGCCGGACACCAGCTTAGCGCCGCTGTGACGACCAATACCAGCCCGACCAGCCCAATATATTTGGCGTTTCCTTCCAAAATGAATAACAAGGATAGCAACGCGATACCGACGACCATCCTGATAACTCTTTCAGTGTTTCCAACGTTTGCCTTCATCGAGAACCTCCTTCCCTTAGCGACTCCGGAAAAATCTAACACTCCACTACCGCACGTCAAGCATAATCCCAATCATTGTAGATGCCAATCCATGCTGAACTAGATCAAGGCGCCGAAGGCTCAGGTTGCCCTCTCCAACACCACAAAACTGTAAGGATGAGGATTGCTGGTATCGGCGGGGTGATCCTGGCGTTCCCGTTCCAGCCAATGACCTGGCGGAAGTACCGGGAAATAGCTGTCCCCTGCAAAATCCGCCTTGATCTCAGTGAGATAGATGCGTGTAGCGCGCGGCAGCAACTGTTCAAACAAGTTGGCCCCGCCTATCACCATCACCTCTTCTGATGTCGCGGGCGGCAGGGCGCCGGCCACGCCCGCCGCCTGCAGGGCCTGCTCTATGGAGCACACCACCACACAACCTTCGGCGTAGTAATGCGGATCGCGTGTGACGATGATGTTGGTGCGGCCAGGTAACGGCCGACCGATGGAGTCAAAGGTCTTGCGACCCATGACGACAGGCTTGCCGAGCGTGATACGCTTGAAATGTTTCAGGTCCGCCGGCATGTGCCAAGGCATGGCGTTATCCATGCCGATGACGCGACCCCTATCTATGGCGGCGATCAGTGAAATGTTCATGGTCCTTTACTTCACTAGAGCAGACCCGGCTTTTCAGGCCCGTGCCTGCAAAAAAATAACACCGGCGACAGCGATCAGTAAAAAACCGAATAGTCGCTGCAGCATTCCGATGGGGACAACGCGGGACAACAATAGTCCCCCGATCAGGCCCACACTGGTCACTACGGTAAACTCGATTAATAGCGGGACATCCAGCGTCACATGGCCCCAATAACCAAACAGTCCACCGACCGAACTGATGGCTATCACCAGTAGCGAGGTGGGAATGGCTTGCTTGATGGGTGTGTTGCCCAACAGCACCAACGCGGGGACGATGGCAAATCCCCCGCCGACACCCACCAGGCCGGTCAGCACACCGACGCCCAGACCTTCGGTCATCATCCACAATCCGCAGTGCCGACAGAACGGTTTGGGATACGCCCCCAGTGTAGCATTCTCCAGTTGCGCAGGTGCAGGGGCGCGGGTCAACATCAGCACTGCGGCGATCACGATCACCACACCGAGCAAGATCATTTGCAGTCCGCCGGTTACAAACGGCAGCGTAGCGATCTTCCCGCCCAGGTAGGAACCCGGCAGCATGGCCAGGCCAAATTTAACACCCTTGCTAACATTGAGGTTGCCCGCCCACCAGTGATACACAGCGCCGAGCAGACTGATCGTCCCTATGATAATCAGGGTCATCGCCACTGCGGATTTCACGGGAATCCCCATGACGTACACCATAATGGGCACCGCCAGCACCGCACCTCCGCCGCCTAGCAAGCCCATGCTGAGACCCACGCCTCCGGCAAGCATCAAGCCAATCAGCAAACTCATGAAATAGCGTGTAACAGCATCGCTGCTGACGAGGCATTACCGCAGCGTTCATTGGCGGGGAGGGCTTCCATGATTTTTTTTGGATAGGGAAGGACCAAGCCGTTCATGTATTCCATGAACTGCTCACGGCTGCGTCCGGCAAAGCGCGGATTCCAGATTTTTTCTTCGCCCAGAGTTGAAACCGCATGACCATGATAATCATGCGCAGGGTACACCAGGGTCGCGTCGGGCAGCGTATACAAGCGCTGTTGCACCGAATCGTAAAGCGCCGCTGCACTGCCACTTTGAAAATCGGTGCGCCCGCAACCGCGAATCAGCAAGGCATCGCCGGTCAGCAGCCGATCACCATTGACCAGATAGGCCATGTGGCTGTCGGTGTGACCGGGGGTGGCGATAGCCTTGATCGTCACATCACCCAACTGCACGGTTTCTCCGTCACGGATGTGGCGATCCGCGCAACTCACGGGCGCACCTTCCGGCACGATGCCATGACAACCGGTGAGTTCGCGCAGTTTGCTGGTCGCGGTGACATGATCGGCATGTACGTGGGTTTCCAGACAAAACTCCAGCTTCAAATCGAGTTCACGCAGCAGCTTGAGATCCCTTTCCACTTGCTCCAGCACCGGGTCCACCAGCACGGCGGAGCGACTTATCTCGTCGGCAATCAAGTAGGTGTAAGTGTTAGACTCGCTATCAAACAGTTGGCGAAACAGCATGGGGTTTTCCCTCCTGATTCAAATCGCGCAAATAGCTCATCGCAAATTGCGCCAGCACGGGCGCCGATTCGCAATCGAAGCCGCACTCCTTCACGTGCTGGAAGAATTCCTGTTCCGACCAGTGATTGCGGGTCGCTTCGGCGAGCAATGTCATCAACCCGGCGCGCTTGCCGCTGGCGCAGCGTGTGTATACCGGCTGTCGCGCTGCGCTGAGCTTGGCGATAAAACCCTGCACGGTTTCCTTGCTCAATGCGTTCACGGAGACAGGAAAATGCAATAGCTCCAGTCCCGCTGCGCGAATGGCTTCGGCAAGCACCGGCATGTTTTCCTCAGAAGCGCATAAGTCAATTACCGTCTTATAGCCTTGCTGAGCAAGTTCATGCAGTTGTGCAGTTTCCGCAGCACTGCCAAAGGCGAGTGACTCATTCAATTTCATCCACATGGTTAACTCCGTTCAGTTGATTTAAGGGCAAAAGATTTTATGCAGCGCCGCAATGAGTTGGAAAACCTTGGCGTCGGCGATTTTATAAAGCACATAGCGATCGTCGCGCCGCGATGTCACCAGACCCTCCGCCTTCATGCGCGCCAAAAACTGCGACACGGCCGATTGCGAAGCGCCGCAAAGCTGCTCCAGATCACTCACGGATTTCTCGCCGTCCGTCAGGTGACACAAAATCTCCAGACGCCGTGGGTGCGCCAGCGCCTTCAGAATTTGCGCGGTGGTCTCACAACGATCCAGCAGTGGCGCTAGTTTCTCAGCTTTCATATTCGCATATTATAATAATTTAATATATATGTCAACGTCTTTAGGAAAAAACCAGGATTACTCAATCGTTTCAACCTGATGCTATGATTATCTAGTTCGGATCACCATATTCCCCAGAGAGGCTGCTATGACTACTCTAACGCTCTACTACGCCACCAATCGCAATCATCTCGGAGCGGACCGCTGGAAACCGGAAGGCTATGGGAACAGGTTCAGTCAGGACGGCGTCGAGAATCTGCGCTTCGGCAGGCTGACGCTGACGGCGGATCAAGCCACCCTGAACAAGCACCTCAATAAAGACATGAAGGCGTGCGGTAAGGGTGACGGCGTAAGGCTCAGCGGCTATCTGGCGGAGTGCGCCGGATCCGCAAAGATCAAGGCCTATGATGAAAAGCTCAATCCGAATGTATCAGACACCCATCAAAAAAATATCAAATTGGGATCACTCGCCATGTTCGCCGATCTCAAGGCGGATATGGAAAACAACAGCGACGTGCTGGTCTATATCCACGGTTTCAATGTAAGCTGGCGCGAGGCGGTGGGCACGGCGCTGGCCTTGCAGTTGATGCTCAACCATACCAAGGCCGCCGATCCGCAACAGGGCCTCGCGGTGGTGTTGTTCACCTGGCCATCCGACGGCCTGGCCCTGCCGTTTACATCCTATAGATCAGACCGCTCCGAGGCGCGCGGGTCCGGCAGCGCCTTCGGCCGTGGGCTATTAAAATTACGCGATTATCTCTGCGCGCTGCGTGACCGCTCACCTGACGGAGCACAACTGTGCGGCCAAGACATCCACCTGTTATGCCACTCGATGGGTAATTACCTGCTGCAACATACAATAGAGCGCATGGATCAATACACCCCTGGTGACGCCTTGCCGCGCATTTTTGAGCAGATCTTTTTGTGCGCCCCCGACGTGGATGACGACGCCCTGGAAAATCCTGGCAAGCTGGGCCGGGTGCAGGAATTGGCGCGTACCGTCAGCCTTTATCACAATCGCGGCGATATGGCGATGATGGTCTCCGACTACACCAAGGGCAACCCCGAACGCCTGGGCGCCGGCGGCGCCGCCCATCCTGCGCTGCTGCACAACAAGATCCAGCAGATTGACTGCACCCCCCTCGTCAGCGGTCTGGTGGAGCACAGCTACTACCTCAGCGGTTTCCCCAACGCCGACATCCGTCAGTCAATTGATAGTCTGCCGCAGGATGACAGCCGCAGACGTCGCGCGCGTGATGTCAATTTGGCTAATGTATGGAGAATGAAGTAGTGCGGAACTAGACCGCCACTACCGCCTTGATGGAGGGGTGGGCCTGGTAATTTACTATTTCGAAATCCTCGAATCGGTAATCGAAGATTGAAGTGGGCTTACGGCGGATATTCAGCGTCGGCAAAGGAAAAGGCGAGCGGGTAAGCTGTAAATCCACCTGTTCGAGGTGGTTCAGGTAAATATGGCAGTCACCGCCGCTCCAGACGAAATCGCCCACGCCCAAATCACACTGCTGGGCGATCATGTGGGTGAGCAGGGCATATTCCGCGATGTTGAAGGGCACGCCCAAAAAGGCGTCGCAGGAGCGTTGCGTGAGCTGGCAGGATAATTTTTTGTCCGCCACATAGAATTGAAAAAAGGCGTGACAGGGAGGCAGCGCCATTTTATCGAGCTCGCCGACGTTCCAGGCGCTCACAATTAAACGCCGCGAGTTGGGATTGGTCTTGATCTGCTCAATCAGCTCGCCGATTTGATCTACGCTGTGCCCGTCGGCGCCTTTCCAGGCGCGCCACTGCGCGCCGTACACCGGACCGAGGTCGCCGTTTTCATCCGCCCACTCATTCCAGATGCGCACGCCGTTGTCGTTGAGATATTTAACATTGGTGTCGCCGCTCAGGAACCATAACATTTCGTGAATGACGGATTTGAGGTGTAATTTTTTAGTGGTGACCAGCGGAAAGCCGTCACTCAGATTAAAGCGCATCTGATATCCGAACACGCTTAAGGTGCCGGTGCCGGTGCGATCGCCTTTGGGCGTACCATGCTCGCGGATGTGTCTTAGAAATTGCAGATATTGCTTCATAATCTAGACATTATGGATGGAGGACTTTCTATAAGAAAACCATAGAAGTACAAGTCCACCCACAATCATCGGGGCGGATAATACCTGCCCCATGGTGAGCCAGCCGAAAGCGAGATAACCCAGTTGAGCATCGGGCATGCGCACGAACTCCACGATAAAACGGAATGCGCCATAGCAAAGTAAAAACAAGCCGGAGACTGCCATCGTAGGGCGTGGTTTGCTGGAGTAGAGCCAGAGGATGATGAACAGCACCAGGCCCTCTAAAAAGGCCTGATAAAGCTGCGACGGGTGGCGCGCGAGAGGTCCGCCGCTGGGGAACACCATCGCCCACGGCACGTCGCTCACCCGGCCCCACAGCTCGCCGTTGATGAAGTTGCCAATACGCCCCGCGCCGAGTCCGATGGGCACCAGCGGGGCGATAAAATCCGTGACCTCAAAGAAGGTCTTGCGGTAACGGCGGCCGAACAGCCACATGGCGATCAGCACGCCGATCAAACCCCCGTGAAACGACATGCCGCCCTGCCAGACCTTGAGGATGTTGAGCGGGGCGGCGAGGAAACCTGGGAGATCGTAGAACAACACATAGCCCATGCGCCCGCCCAACACCGCGCCGAGCGCACCGTAGAAAACCAAATCACTGATATGATCTGGATTCCAACCCGAATCGGAACGCTGTGCGCGCCTACGGCCCAGCCACCAAACGGCGGCAAAGCCGACAAGATACATGAGGCCGTACCAGTGGACGCTGATTGGGCCGAGATGAAGGGCGACCGGGTCTATTTGCGGGTAGGACAGCATGGTGTAATTATGAACCAGCAGGCTGTTGAATAACAGCCTGTCAGACGCCCCACGATGGAATCGCTATTGCCACTTACGAGCCCTATGTATAGTGTTGTGCGTCACCGGCTTACACTCCTCTAACAAAAACCATGAAGCCCACGCACGCGCTCGCCAAAATCACTCGTCCGCAGCCGCTGCTGGAACGGGTAGCGGTAGCCCGATTCCCATGGGGCTTGCTGCTGCTGGGTATCGTGCTGGCGGCTCTGGGTGCGGCCAGGCTGCGGCGGTTTGACAGCCAGTGAGGCATCAAGGGGTTGTGGGTCACATGTTGCGAAGCTACGTGACTGTGTTTCAACAGTCTGCTAACTTAAGTAGACACGCGCAAAAAAGGCCTTGAGGTAGCGGGTTTCGGGGATGGCGGGGTGGATGGGGTGGTCGGGGCCTTGCTGGCCCTGTTCGAGGATTTGCAGGCTGCGGTCCACATGACGGCTGGTTTGAGAAAAGAGTATGAGAAAAGAAAAGGAAAAAAAGAAATGCATAGCCTGGATGACAATCTGGGGGCAATGCTGATCGCTATCTAACGATATCCCCTTCCTTCAACTCCCGCCGTTTATGCGCCACGGCCAGGATGTATATGTTCGGCCCGATGATCTCGTAAATGATTCGGTAGGTGTAGATGGAAAGCTCCCGCACGCTGTCATCACCCACTTCCGGAACCGCCCGGCCGATACGGGGTAATTCATTCAAGACGCCGGTCTTGTCCACGATCTCCTGTATGACTTTCTTGGCGTAGTGGTGCGAGTCGTGGGCGATATACTCGAAGATGTGGCGCAGATCGGTCCTGGCAGGATCCGACCAAATCACCACTGCGCGATCTCGCGCTTTAACTCCTCATGGCTTATTGTGCGACCCTGTTCCACCGCTTCACGGCCCTTGCGGGTTTTATCTAGCACGTAGAGCCGGTACATGATCTCGTCTATGTCCGCGTCATCGGGCAGATTGGAAAGTGTATCCATCGCTTCTTTCTTCAAAGGTTCCATGGCTGTGATCTCAGTCAACGGGTTGGTCGGATAACAATATAACCGAATCCAGGTCAGGAGACCAAAATCCCGTGAGGAGCGAGGTCTACTTTCTTCCACGGGAGAAGCAGACTGGGATAAAATCTAGGGAATCTCTGATTTATTCGTCATTCCGGGCGTAGCGTAGCGGAGACCCGGAATCCAGTGCTGTAAATTCAATGCGTTGCTGGATTCCCGCTTGTCACCCCGGACTTGATCCGGGGGCGGGAATGACGTTTCTCGAATAAATCAGAGCTTCCCTAGCACATCCCGGCCTGACGCTACTAGCTTAAGTAGACACGCGCAAAAAAGGCCTTGAGGTAGCGGGTTTCGGGGATGGCGGGGTGGATGGGGTGGTCGGGGCCTTGCTGGCCCTGTTCGAGGATTTGCAGGCTGCGATCCTGATGGCGGCTGGTCTGCAACAGCAGGTCTTGCAGGGCGCCGACTTCGAGGTGATGGGAACATGAGGCGGAGATCAGGATGCCGTCTTTGGCGAGGACTTGCATGGCCATTTGATTAAGCTGGTGGTAGGCCTGTAGGCCCTGCTTGAGGTCTTTTTTACGCTTGATGAAGGCCGGCGGATCAAGGATCACCACATCGAATTTTTGGCGCTCCGCGCGCAACGATTTGAGTGCGTCGAAGGCGTCGCTGTGTACCACCGCGACGCGCTCGGCGACATTATTGAGTGCGGCGTTGTGGCGCAGCAGATCAAGCGCGCTCTGTGAGGAGTCCACGCACAACACCTCGTTTGCGCCCGCCGCCGCGGCTTGCACACCCCAGCCGCCGAGATAGCTGAACACGTCCAACACACGCCGGTCTTTTACATAACACTGCATGCGCGCACGGTTCATGCGGTGATCGTAAAACCAGCCAGTTTTTTGTCCGGTCAATACCGGGACCTCGAACGCTACGCCGTTTTCTTCCAGTCTGACCAGCTCGGGGGCTTCACCCAGCGCCGTTTCAATATACTTTGGCAAGCCTTCCAGGGCGCGGCTGGAGGTGTCGTTGCGCAACACGATGACGCGCGGCTTGATGACTTTTTGCAAGGCGGCAATCAGCTCCGTTTTTACCCGCTCCATGCCTGCGGTGTTAATCTGCGCGACCAGCACATCGCCGAAGCGGTCCACTATCAGGCCGGGCAGGGCATCGCCCTCGCCGAACACCAGGCGATAATACGGCTTGTCGAACAGCCGTTCGCGCAGTGACAGTGCGATATTGAGGCGATGCACCAGCAGCGACTGATCGAGCACGTAGTGCGGGTCACGGCTCACCAGGCGCGCGCAGATCAGCGAGTGCGGATTGACGTAGCCGGTGCCGAGCACGGCGCCGTTGCTCGCCTCGATGCCGACAGGCTGGCCGGGTTCGAAACCCGTCAGCGGGGTGTGTGCGACATCCACCTCGTTGCTGAATACCCATAGATGACCGGCGCGCAGACGGCGTTCTTCGTTTTTTTTCAGACGCAGCGGCGCGAGGGTTTTTGGAGTGCTCATTATTCCGGTTCCTGATGAAATGGTAACTGCGTTGGGTGGTCTTCGGCGCCTCGCCGTCCGCCCTCTCCTGCTTTGCGGGAGGGAGTGTGTTGAGT
>CAYUAZ010000071.1:0-9752 GCA_964442865.1 uncultured Gammaproteobacteria bacterium | reverse complement strand
CGCAGATCGCCCGGCTGTCATCGCCCGCGAACTCACCAAGCTGTTTGAGACTATCCACAACGCTGCTCTGGCGGAACTCTCCACATGGCTGTGCGCAGACACGAATCAGCAAAAAGGCGAGTTTGTGATTCTCGTGCAGGGGAGTATGCTGGAACACAGCAGCGAGAGCGAAGCCGAAGCGCAGCGAATTGTGCAGATTCTCATGGCGGAATTACCTGTCAAACAAGCTGCGGCGCTGGCCGCGCAAATTACCGGGTTGAAAAAGAATGCCCTGTATGACTACGCTCTACGTCTAAAGGATTCTCAAGGTCACACTTTGGATGATGTCTGACTTAAATATGAAACCCCAGCTCATAGATCCCTTTGGCCGCAAGATCGAATATGTCCGCCTGTCGGTCACCGACAAGTGCGATCTGCGCTGCTTCTATTGCCTGCCCAAAGACTTTAAGGACTTCGAAGAGCCTGACAACTGGCTTAGCTTCGATGAGATCGAGCGTGTCATCGGTGCATTCGGCGCGTTGGGTGTGAGCCGCGTGCGTATCACCGGCGGCGAACCGCTGGTGCGCAAGAACCTGTCGCAACTCGCGGCACGTTTATCGGCCCTGCCCGGCATTGAAGATTTATCGCTCAGCACCAACGCCACACAATTGCAGAAGCAGGCAATGGCGCTACGCCAGGCCGGCGTGACCCGCATCAATGTCAGCCTGGACAGCCTCAATGCCGAACGCTTTCACGAAATCACCGGCGGGCGGCTCGATCACGTTATCGCCGGCCTCATGGCCGCCAAGGCCGCCGGGTTCGCGCCCATCAAGATCAACATGGTGGCCATGGTGGCCATGCAGGACGTCAACGACGATGAGATTGAGGACATGGTCCAATTTTGCATCACGCATGACTTCACTTTGCGCCTGATCGAAACCATGCCGATGGGTAGCACCGGCCGCGCGGCGACGGATCACTATCTCGACCTGCAAGACGTTAAAAAACGTCTGGCCGAAAAATATGAACTCATCCCCAGCGTCATGCCCGGCGGCGGCCCGGCGCGCTACGTGCAAGTCGCCGGAACCAACTTACGCATCGGCTTCATCACACCCATCTCCCAACACTTCTGCGAAACCTGCAACCGCGTACGCCTCGCCGTGGACGGCACGCTCTACATGTGTTTAGGTCAAGACCATAAACTTGAACTGCGCCCGCTGCTGCGCGCCGGTATCAACGACGATGATCTGAAAGAGGCGCTGTACAAAGCCATCGCCCTTAAGCCCGAACGTCACGAATTCCGCGAGAAACCCGCGCAGGTAATACGCTTTATGTCCATGACCGGGGGTTAGTTTATCTCCCCCGCTCAAACCGGATTAAACGGCGAGTAATCATGAAACATCCAGCGTAGTGGGATTGCGTTTTGCATCTCGATCACTTCCTTGCACTGAAACTCCACCAAGCGCTGCGCGCCGGGAAACTCCACGGCATGGCTCATGTCCCAAATTACCTTGGCTGTACCTGTAAGCTGTAGCGTTGCGCCCTTGTCAAAATCCACAAACAACAGACCTGCCTGGGGATAGGCCGTGATGTTGCCCAGCGTGTTGAACATGTTGTTGCCGATATAGTCCGGCCACAGCAGGGTCTTCTCATCAAGTACTGTTACAAAACCCGGGTTGCCGCCACGGTGTGAGGCATCCGCTCCACTCTGGGGATGGAAACTGCCGATGAAGAACGTGTCGGCCTGCTTGACCCAGGCTTGTTGCGGCATGGTGAGCGCACTACTCCGCGAGGTATTACTCGCTTGTGGCGTAATGTCCGACAACTCCCACTCGCGTGCCTGGATATATTTCGGACAATTGGAATACACCTGTTCCGCATAGATCATAACACTGTTATCGCGTAGCTCGCCCCTACCGTTCACGCGCATACGCCGCCGTGTGGCGAACTCTATCGCCAACACACCGATATTCGGGTTGGCTTGCAGATTTTCGCGCAATGGATCGTGCTCGGGTACTGCACTGTCTATCGCCACGACGCGATCATTTGTGGCATGCAAAAAACCGGGTTTGCCCGTGAGCATGGAAACCCAAACCTGCCCCCGCGTATCCACACTGCTCAACACCACAATGGGCTGGTGGCACAGGAACTCTTGCGCCGCCAGCGGTATCGCCGGGCTTATGATTTTCCCAACGCGACCGGCTTGATGTTGCACGCCAGCACGCGCCTGCACTTCCAGTTCACCGGAGTGATATGTACTCATCACAGTTGTCTCCCCTCACCCAGGCTTCGCCCCTACTCCCTCATCCGCTCTCCACAGGGGAGAGGTAGGTGAGCCGTTGCGCGCTGCGCATGCACTTATTCACTTTGGGAGAGGAGACAAGGAGAATAAATTATCAGAAGAAACCGCAGGACGGAGCACCCGGTGTCGGGGCCTGGCAACCTTGCGCGCCACTCGGTGCGTAAATCTCCAGGCGTATGCCGTCCGGGTCTTCAAAAAAGATGCCGCCCGATTGCGCACCCTCCGCATGCGGCACCACGCCGTCGTAGTGCAGCGGGATTTTGAGCGCCTTCAGCTTGTTTTCAAATACCTTTACCGTGTCCATGTCCGGTACCTGAAATGACAGGTGATGCAATCCCGGTTGACCTTTTTCGAAATGGCCCTTGCTCTGCTGCCAGAGGGTGATAGGCAACTTGTCACCGTAGCTTAAAAATGCCCACTCGCGCCCGGCTTGCAGCGATTCCTTCAAGAGTTGAAAACCAAACACCTCCTGATAAAATTTCTTGGAGCGCTGGATATCACTTACGTTAAGCCCTACGTGGCCGGTTTCTAAGCTATTATGAGCGTGCATATAATTCTCCTCTTGAGTTGGATGGCGCCAGGACCAATATAACCTTCTAAACGAACTATAGACAGTTAATCACGGCAGGGTATAACCTGTCAACATGTGTTTTAGTAGTTATCATTGATACATACCACAATGACCCCACAAGACTTTCTTTTTATTGGAGAAAATTTGGCGCTGGACTTCGTCAACACGCAGCGTATGCGCGACGGCCAAGTTGTTGATCTGATTGAAGACTACGCCGCGTTAGTCGGCTGGCTTGTACAAGCGCGCGTGCTGGGCGCCGCCCAGGCCAAAGCGGCGTTAAAGAAATGGGGGGGTAACGCTGAAGGCAAGCGCGTCTATGAGCAAGCACGCACGCTGCGTAGTGCATTGCGCGCGATGGCTGAACACCTTGCGGCGGGTAAACCCGTCCCACAGTCCAGTCTCGTTTCGATCAACGAGGTGCTGCGTCGCGGTGTCGGCTATGCTCAGATATCGCGCTCGCGCGGAGGATTTGAAAAACAGTTACATGCCCAGCACGAAGAAGCCATGCTACTGATTGTCCCCATCGCCGAAGCGGCGAGTGATCTGCTTTGTCAGGGCAATCTTGCACTGGTCAGGAAATGCGACAATCCGCACTGTATACTCTACTTTTACGACACCACCAAAAACCACGCGCGGCGCTGGTGCAGCATGGCGGGATGCGGTAACCGCATGAAGGCAGCGGCGCATTACCGCCGCCTTCATTCCGCCTGATCTGACCGAAAGGATCTCTGATGTTTCAGAAATTCTGTCCGCAAGTGTTCCGGCTGTTAACCCTCGGCTTATGCGTTACTAGCTTCGCCTCGCCATCACACCACCGTCCACATTCCCGATCACACCGGTTATCCAGGCTCATGGAGGGTGGCAGGTGGTGTTAGCGACCGTACTTGGCAGTAAAGCTTGCCTTTCCAAGTGAGTTCGCGTTAATCATAAAACCGATTAACGCAGCACTGGCATCCACCGGAACATCAATCTTTTCGATCTTGAGTGCATGCACCGTGAAGATATAACGGTGTGGCTTATCGCCTTGTGGAGGACACGCGCCGCCAAACCCGTAGCTACCGTAATCCGTACGGCCCTGAACAGCGCCTGCTGGCAGTAGCTTGCCGGCTGTGTCACCCACACCTGCGGCGAGATCGGTGACATTAGCAGGAATGTTGTAGGCCACCCAATGCCACCAACCAGACCCGGTAGGCGCATCAGGGTCATACAAAGTCACCGCATAGCTCTTGGTTCCCGTCGGCCCTGGCGTCCATTTCAGTGCTGGCGAAAGATTTTTTCCCGTGCAACCAAACCCATTAAACACCTGCTCTTCGGTGAGGGTCGCGCCGGATTTGATGGTGGGGCTTGTAAGCACAAAGTTATCGGCGTGGGCTATTGTTGCGAACAAGCCAAGAACGATAGCAAACAATTTTCGCAGACAAAACATACCGGCTCCTTTTTTGGTGAAGGGAAACTATATTGACAACAGAAATCAGGCTTCGCTTTGTTACACACTATCACAATCAGAGCCGCCACCAAAACTTCCTAACGCGCAGTGATTGTCCTTTGCAAACTATAGGCTCCGTTACCAAGCAGAGATTGTACGACCAAGGCCAATGCCAAAAATATCGGATACTCCCAGCCGCCGTTCGGCGCGGAAAATACCCAGCCGTTCGGCCAATGTACAAATGCGGCACCCAGCAAAATTGGAATCATACCCAATGCCACCCAACGGGTATAGACCCCTAAGACCAGCATCGTGCCACCGACAATTTCCGCAAAACATACCGCATAGGCAAGCCAGCCCGGCAGACCAATTGATACAAACCACTGGCTGGTGCCAGCCAAGCCGAATGTGAATACCTTTAATATCAAGCTATGGGCGAGGAACATCACGCCCAAACCCACCCGCAATAATAACGCTGCATAGTCTGCTGATTGGTTCATAATGACTCCTCCTTGTGTGATCTAAAGACTCTTGTGCGTACCGTCGCAATAGGGTTGATTGTGCGTGGCCTTGCAGCCGCACAACCAGACGGTTTTGCTTTCATCGGCAACAAACCGCACGGGTTCGATCCCGCTGCCTTTATGTGAGCCGTCGCAAAACGGCTGGTTGGCGCTGCGACCGCAAGCGCACCAGTAATACTCCTTACCCGCCTCCACTGCCACGGCGTAAGGCGCTTTTTGTGCTATCCGGGTCAACTTGTCGTTCATCACTGTCTCTCCTCTGTATCGGCCTGCTGGTCGTGTAGTGCCATTTGTACTAACTAGTACTATATGATTAAAAAATTCTTAGAACAGGTTGCGTAGCTTTTTCAAAACGCGCTCGGCCTCACGCATTTCATGCGCGTCCAGGCGCTCAAATCTGCTTCTGAGCGCCGTGATGTGGCGCGGAAATGTCTGCTCAAATACACGCTCTCCCTTGGCGGTAAGTCGCACCAGCGTGCTGCGCCGGTCAGCAGCCCCGGCGTGGCGGCGCACCAAGCCATCGCGCTCCAAACGATCCACCACCCCGGTCAGCGTGCCTTTGGTAATCAGCGTCAGTTCACCGATCTGCTTGAAGGTCATGCCGTCGGTATTGCCGAGCGTGGCGATGATGTCAAACTGAGCCTGGGTCAAACCATAACTGCGGATCAAACCGGCATCGAAACGTGTGAACGCCTGATAAGCACGTACCAGCTCGCGCATCACCGGCATAAACGCCTGCCGGGAGGCGTTACGCGAGGTAATGCACCCCCCTTGTGCAGTACTCGTATATTTCATGGCGTGAATATAGTACTAATTAGTACTAATGTCAAGCGACCGAATCTTGCGGTGCGCTTTTGGGGGCAGTATCATGTAGGCTCTGACAACAGCGCGCCACGCCTGTGACGTAGCCACCCTATCCCAATAACCGGAAGCAACGACAGCGCTGCGCCTACGACACTCAAGCCTACGAGGCCGATGGTGTTGGCCGCTACGCCTGCGAGCAAGGTAATCACGGCGCCACTTGCGCCCGCCAACAGATCGCTAAAGCCGATGATGCTGCCGCGTTCCGATGCCGTAGTAAGCGCGGTCAACTCCGCCGTCGCGGCGACAAAAGCGATGTTCCAGCCAAGGCCGATGCCAAACAGCGCCAGTGCGTTGAGCGCGACGCTGTGTATCGCCATCAGCGACAGCACCGAAGCCGCCAGCACCATCAGGCCTACTTGCATCGCCAGTGGCCGCCCGATGCGGCCGATGAGTTTTCCCACCAACAGCACCAGCGCGAACATGCCCATGAAGTGCGCGCTCAATACCGGAAACACGGACTGTTGCGTGTGTCCGTGGCCCGTCATGAGATAGCCGATCATCGCCATCATGCCGACCATCACCGCGTAACTCGTGATGGCGACGATGATGGCTGTACGCACTCCAGGACGGCGTAGAATTTCTTTCAGCGGTGCGGCGGCAACGGGCGCGGCGGTGGCGGTCTGAGCCGCCAGCAGTTCAGCGATGCGGCGCGGGTCGGGGCGTACGCACAGCACCAACACCAAGCCCGCCAACATGAAACCCGCCGCCCCATACCACGGCGTCACCGGCAACTGCGTTGCGCTCCCCTGCAACAAGGGCATAAACACCCAAGGCCCCAGCAGCGCACCGAATACCGCGCCAAACAACACCAGCGCAATACCCCAGGCGCGGCGCTCCGGCACATACATGTCTGCCGCCGCGACGCGCGAGAGAAAACCTGTGCCAAATCCGATACCCAGCAAAATAAATCCCGTCACCACCAGCGGCAGCGCAAGCTGGCGTATGCCGACGGCAGTGATGAGCGCACCACACACGCCAATGCCGAAGCCCAGCGCCAACACCGGCACGCGCCCGTAGCGATCCATGGCGCGTCCCGCGACCAATGCGGCGATAGAGCCTGACAGCATGAACAACGCAGGGCCAAGACCAGCAAGCAACGGCGCGCCGCTGAGCGTGGCGAAGGTGACCGCCGAAACCGCCAGCACCAATTGGCCCATGCCGTATAACGCGGCCATGGAGGCTGCCAGCAACAGGGTGTTACGGGCGATTGTTCTGGTGAGAGATGGGGCGGGGCCAAGCGTGGCGTTGGGGTGCATATTTTTGTTTCTCATGAGCGGGACTTCCCTGCTGCGCAGGCTATTTAAGGGTTATATCATCTGTACTGCTCATACTGCGCCATGACTTCAGTTTCTGCCTTGGCGGCGGCAAGCCATTCCTGCATCGCGGGCAGTCCTTGCAGGGTATTTACATACGCCTGCGCCGTGGGGGACAGCGGCACGGCATAGGTGACGAAGCGGAACGTGACCGGCGCGTACATGGCATCAGCGATGCTGAAGGCACCAAATAGAAAAGGTCCGCCGTCGCCGAAACGGCTGCGGCAATCCTGCCAAATCTGCTGAATACGTTGAATGTCTTTAGCCACTTCAGGCGTCATGCCTTTGCCGGGAAAATGCCCTCGGCAATTCATATTCATGTGCGTGCGCAGGTTGGCAAATCCGGAGTGCATTTCGGCGCTGACCGAACGCGCTATCGCGCGCGCTTCGACGCCATCCGGCCACAAGTGCTTTTCGGGAAAACATTCGGCTAGATACTCCGCAATGGCGAGCGAATCCCATATTGTCAGCGGTCCGTGCTTTAAGGCAGGCACCAGGCCGGATGGCGAATACTTCGACAGATCATCACTGCCAAATACCAAACGACTTTCCTTAAAAGGGATAGCCGCTTGCTTGAGTAACAACCAGGGCCGCAATGACCAGGAAGAGTAGTTTTTATTGCCGATGATTAATGTCAGATCGTTCATGATTTACCTACCCGTCAAATAGAACTCTGCTAAGGAAGCTCTGATTTATTCGTCATTCCGGGCGTAGCGTAGCGGAGACCCGGAATCCAGTGCTGTAAATTCAATGGGTTGCTGGATTCCCGCTTGCGCGGGAATGACGTTTCTCGAATAAATCAGAGGTTCCCTAAATTATATCTTCCGTCATTTGCGTGTCCGTGCTGAGCGTGTTGTCAGCCCGTAATGTCTGTTGGAACAAGCGAATAAACCGCGGCGTCATGTGACTTCCCCCACCCAACAAGACGGTTACGGGCGATACACTCAAATTTAGCACCCACCTTCTCGGCAACGCGGCGGCTTGCAATGTTTTCGGTTTGCGCAACGATTTCGAGCCTGGCAAAACCGACTTCGGTAAAGCCAAATTGGGCGACCAGCTTCACCGCTGCCGTAGCGATGCCTTTCCCGGAGTGTGCCGAAGTAACCCAATAACCGATATTACCAAAATTGTGGTCCCGGTTGATTTGGTTAATATCAACGCTCCCAATCACTTCACGGCTCTTGGAGCCGATGATAAGAAATGGATAGGATGCGCCTTGACTCCACGCGGTTTGACAAGTTGCGAGCCACTCTCTTGCTTCGTCCATTGAATAGTCGGCATGACACCATGGCATCCAACGCCCGAGAACTTCGGCCGATGCTTGGACAGCAGCAAAGAAGCTCGGCACATCTTCGGGCTCAAAGGGGCGGATTGTTATAACGCCGTCGCTAAACGCAGTACGCATGCCGACTCTTACGGGCCCTCGTGTGAATTAACCCGCGCGCGCGTTCGGGTTGAACGAAATGCCAGGCCTAATAGCCAACGTAAGATGATTGGATTTATCGCCAAAAATATGACCCAGTGTCCCGGGAACGCCCACCAAACAAGCAGAGAACTATAGGCCACCCCAGCCAAGAAAGCTTGCATCTGGGAGTAGGGTGAAAAGAGAAAGCGTCGGAACAAGGCTTCGATGGGCAACGCCACAACCATAATCTCAGCCAGCAGAACTGGCGAGAAATAGTAGGCAATTTGCGGTGCCATGTTTGGCTGATACTGCATAAAGGTGTAGTACTCAACTCGCAGCGCAATTAGAGTAATGAGGCCAACAAGTGCGCCGCCTGTTAGTGCGGGCACAGCCTTCCAAAACCTGAGGGGTAGACTCTCCATCTTTGATTAAGCCGGGTAGGGTGGGCAGACAGGGGTTCCGTCTGCCCACGTTGTTTTGAATCCACGTGGGCACAAAAACGTGCCCACCCTACGAACTACCTCTGCAACGTACTTACCTTCGTGCACATATTTGATGATCGGCTTAAGCCAGACGTCAGAACGCATTTTTATCTACCTTGCCTAGGTTTCTTAAACCAACGCGTACCGAAGACACCGCACACACCACCGAGAAAAGCGACTGGCGCACCAAACAAGATTGCAATTGGCCACATCGAGGTACCGCCGCCACGGTATGGCAAAACATAGGCGTCAAACAACACGAAAAGGACAAAGCAAACCACTGGCACTGACACAGAAACCCACCAGCGCCCGATCTTGCGGTGCAGCACAAGAACCAGCATAAACGCCAACGCAAATACGATTAGGAATGCCATGCGCTCTAACTCAAAATGGACACCCTAAATGATGTCAGTTATTACGTCAACCTGACACGTAAAATCACGATGCACAATATTTAACCCAGCAACAACATTCGCACACCCAACGCGGCCAGGAATAGCGCGAAAAAACGCTTCAATTTGTCGGCGGGTATGGTGTGAGCGAGTTTGGCGCCGAGGGGGGCGAAGAGGACGCTGGCAAGTGCGATGCCGGCGAAGGCGGGCCAGTAGATATAGCCCGTGCTCCACGTGGGGAGTTGCGTCGCGTTCCAGCCGGCGATGATAAGTCCTGTCGTACCGGCCACTGCTATGGGCAGGCCGCAGGCGGCGGAGGTGGCTACGGCTTGGCGGATGCCGATATTGCACCATACTAAAAACGGCACGGTGAGTGTGCCGCCGCCGATGCCGACGATGGCGGACACTGCGCCGATCACGCCGCCGGTCGTGTTCATACCTGCCCTACCGGGCAGTTGCCGATGCGGGGCGGTCTTGATGCCGAAGCCGATCTGCGC
>CAYUAZ010000070.1:0-9792 GCA_964442865.1 uncultured Gammaproteobacteria bacterium | reverse complement strand
GGCGGCTCTACGCCTATTGCCTCATGAGCAACCACTACCATCTGCTCATCGAGACCCCCGAGGGTAAGCTAGTGGATGGCATGCGCCGACTCAATGGCGTCTACACCCAAGCCTTCAATCGCCGCCACGACCGGGTAGGCCATGTCCTGCAGGGCCGCTACAAGAGCATCCTCGAGAGCAAGCGGAGCAAGGGGTCAAGTTCATTGTATGACCATCTGAGCAGTTGTAGGGTGGGCACGTTTTATGTGCCCACGCGGATTCAATCCCGTTCGAAAAGTTATTGTAATGAAGGGACTGGACTCATACAGCCGCTTGACGCCATCGCCGTAATATGGCATGGTACACCATATGCCTGCGGCCCCCATCCTCAGCGACAAACAGGCCTTCGGTGCGGGATTTGTTGAGATCATTGTTTGGCGCGTGCCCAAGCCGGTGCCGCCGTCAGAGCACCCGTTTAAATACCGGCTGGTGCACGTGGTCAAGGGGAGGCGCGTGGTGGGCTACGATAATGAGCGCGGGAAGGGCGACCATCGGCATGTAGGCAAGAATGAATCGCCCTATCAATTCGTGGATGTCGCAACCTTGCTCAGCGATTTTTGGAAAGACGTGGAGGCTCTGCAATGACGACCAAAGTGCTGCATGTAAAGGTGGCGGAACCGCCGGCGGAAATGCTTGGCCGGGCGCGGACCACCATGGAGGCACTAGAGCGGGGCACGACGCCAGAGTCGTATTTCGGCGTGGGGTTCGAGTCGCTGCCGCAGATGCTATCGGTGTTTACCCCTAAGCGCTGGGAGTTGATCGCCTTCCTGGGGGAACACGGCCCGCTCTCCATAGCGGCACTGGCGCGTGGCGTGCGCCGCAATTACAAAAACGTGCATGGCGACATTGCCGCACTGATGGAGTGGAGGGTAGTCGAGCGCAGTGACGATGGCCGGGTCTTTATTCCGTGGGATGAGATTGATCTACGCCTACCGTTGATGAAAAGCGCTGCGTGAAGAGGCCTGCAATGGATCGCTTCCGGGTCAGGAAAAAGAACGAGGTGAGATGAGAAGTTACCGGCCTGACCCTGTTGAACCTGCTGTTACCCCTGTTCCCAGTCCTCCATCCGCAGCCCAATCACGCGGCTGAATTCGCCCATATTGCGGGTGATGAGGGTGGCGTCATGGGCGCGTTAAGATCTATGCAACAGCCCAGGGTTTGAAGCGGATGAGGAGTTCTTGAAGAGCGGCGATGAGAGTGTCAATATCGTTGCGGGTGTTGCCCATTCCCAGACTGATGCGTAGCACGTTCTGTTGCAGATTGCGCTCCACGCCCATCGCCATTAAGACGTGGCTGGGCTGGAAACTGCCGCTGGTGCAGGCGGAGCCGCTGGAGACGCAAATACCTTTATGATCGAGATTTTCGATCAGGGTCTCGCCGGAAAATGCTGGAATGCCGCACAGCACGGTATTGGGCAGGCGCTCTGCCTGCTCGGCAAAGATCACCACGGTGGGGATTTCGTGTAGACGCTGCTCTAAATAATCGCGCAAGCCCAGCAAATATAGGGCGCGCTGTTCCAACTCTTTAGTGGCCAACTCCGCCGCGGCGCCAAAACCGGCAATTGCTGCGACATTTTCGCTGCCGCCGCGCAGCGTCTTGCCGCCGCCGTGTATCAAGGGCCGGAGTTCGACGCCGTCGGCCACTACTAAAGCGCCGATTCCCTTTGGACCGTAAAGTTTGTGGGCGGAGAGGCTCATGATCTGTGCGCCCAGCGCGGCAAAGTCTATTTTAATTTTGCCGGCGGCCTGGGTGGCGTCGGTGTGAAAAATAACTCCCGACTTGCGGGCGATCTTAGTCAAGGCGGCGATGTCTTGCAGGACGCCGGTTTCGTTGTTAGCCAGCATGATAGAGACGAGCCGGGTATCGGGATGAAGATGCTCTTGTAAGGCAGCGGAGGTGACTCGCCCCAGTGTATCAACGGGGAGCGTGTCAACGCCCCAACCTTGCTCAGCCAGTGCCTGGGAGGGGCTGCGTACAGAAGCGTGCTCGACCGCGCTGATTAAAATGCGCCCCTTACCGTGTCGCGCTGCAACGCCTTTAATGGCGAGATTATTGGCCTCGGTGCCGCTGCCGGTAAAAATGATTTGCTGCGGCTTGGCGTTGATGAGTTGCGCCACTTGCTCACGCGCGTGGTCTACCGCGGCACGCGCGGCGCGTCCGAGGCTGTGCGCACTGGAGGCGTTGCCGTACTGATCGCGGAGATAAGGCAACATCGCGTCCAACACCCCTTTAGCCAGTGGGGTGGTGGCGTTGTGATCGAGATAGACCGTCATCAACTGGCAATAACGGTCTCTTTGAGACGCGCCGACTTACCTTGTTCGCGCGGGAAAAAATGCAGAAGCTCTTCCTGACGCGCGGAGACTTCTTTGACACCACGGCGCTCGATTAACTGGGCCAGGCTGATGTCGTTCAAAAATTCATGAATCTGATTGCTGAGGTCGGACCATAAATCGTGGGTAAGACAGCGTTCCTCAGCCTGACAGTTCATCTTGCCGCCGCAACGGGTAGCGTCCACTTTTTCGTCCACCGCGCTGATCACATCGGCGACCGAGATCGCGGCCGCAGCATGGCCCAACCTGTAGCCGCCGCCCGGGCCGCGCGCGCTTTCAACCAAACCCTGTTTGCGCAGCTTGGCGAAGAGCTGTTCGAGATAAGAAAGCGAGATGTCTTGTCGGCGGGCGATATCGGCGAGCGTGACCGGTTTCTTCTGCTGGTGGATGGCCAGGTCCAGCATCGCGGTGACCGCATAGCGACCTTTGGTGGTTAAGCGCATGGTGCTCTCTCCTGTATGAACATCTTCGGCCGAATGAATTCGGCCCTACATTTCTATAGGCGTGGTCAGGGGTCGGTCTTTATCCGATAGTGTGTCTGGCCTTTCCACGTCCGGCGGTTTGATCTCTTCGATCTGCGCGCCCATGGCACGCAGGGCCCGGTTCATCGCCTCGATCTGCTTATCCATCACATGCACATGATCGAGCAGCGTATCAATGGCGTTGGCCACCGGGTCGGGCATGTCCTGGGTGCCGCCGTAGGCCTCGAAACCGATTTTCTTGGCGAAATCCTTGCGCCGCAGCATCTCTTCGTCGCTGGCGCGTTTGACAATATGCCCCGGGATACCCACCACCGTCGCGCCGGGGGGGACATCTTTGACAACTACTGCATTCGAGCCGATGCGCGCGCCCTCCCCCACTGTGATCGGGCCCAATACCTTGGCGCCCGCGCCGACCACGACATTGTTGTCCAGGGTGGGGTGCCGTTTGCCCTTGCGCCAGGTGGTGCCGCCCAGGGTCACACCGTGATACAGCGTGCAGTCGTCACCGATCTCGGCGGTCTCGCCGATCACCACCCCCATGCCGTGATCTATAAAGAAGCGCCGGCCGATGGTCGCGCCGGGATGAATCTCCACGCCGGTGAGCCAGCGCGCCACGGTGGACAGCCAGCGCGCCAGCCATTTCCAGTTGGCGCGCCACAAACGATAGGTCAGCCGGTGCCACAATACCGCGTGCAGGCCGGGATAAGTGGTCAACACTTCCCAGGTGGTGCGCGCCGCCGGATCGCGCTCAAAGGTGCAGCGGATGTCTTCTCTCAGACGCTCAAACATAGTGTATTATATACCTGACCAATTTTGTCAACAATAGCTATTCTTCATGGCTGCGCTTGTTTTGGGCCTGCGCGGCAGCCAATATGCCCCGCAAGATATTGACCTCGATCTTGTCCAGTTGGGGACGGTTGAACAAGCGCCGCAACCGGCGCATCAACTGGCGCGGGTTGGCCGGGTCGAGAAAACCGATGTCCGTCAAGGCTTGCTGCATGTGGGTATAGAGCAACTCCATCTCCGCCGCTGTGGCAGGTTCCTCATCCTCATCGGGGACTCCGTGCGGGGCGGACTCCAGACTCTCCAACATAATCTCATAGGCCAGAATCTGCACTGCGGCGGCGATATTGAGAGAACTGAAATCCGGGTTGCTGGGGATGCGCACCAGGGCGTTACAGCGCTCCAGTTCGTCGTTGGTAAGCCCGGAATGTTCGCGCCCGAACACCAGCGCGACGGGAGTACGGGAGCACTGCGCGATCGCCTGCTGTGCGCATTCGCGCGGCGTCAGCTCCGGCCAGGCGATAGTGCGCTGCCGGGCGCTGGCGCCGACCACCAGGCCGCAGCCGGCCAGCGCCGCATCCAGGGTCTCGAAGATCTGCGCACCTTCCAGAATATCGCTCGCACCGGAGGCTCGCGCGGTCGCCTCGGCGCTGGGGAAGACCTTCGGTTGCACCAGGTAGAGGCTGGACAGATTCATGGTCTTCATGGCGCGCGCGCAGGCGCCGATGTTGCCGGGGTGAGATGTATTTACCAATATGATGCGGATGAGATCAAGTGACATGGGGTCAGGATACAAGTAGCTAGTGGCTAGTAGCTAGTGGCTAGGAAGAAGTATAATGTAGCCAGGCAGCATTTTCTGCCCCATACTCTAGCCACTCGCTACTCGCCACTGATTTTTAAATGCACCCCCTGCTCAATATCGCGGTACGCGCGGCACGCGCCGCCGGCAACACCATCGCGCGCGCCACCGAGCGGCTGGACAGCTATGAAGTCTCGATCAAGAGTAAAAACGATTACGTGAGCGAGGTGGACCTGCTCGCCGAGCAGGATATCGTCAAGATCATCCGCAAGGCCTACCCCAGCCACGCCATTTTGGCCGAAGAGAGCGGCGCACACGCGGGCGACGACTATCAATGGGTCATTGATCCGCTGGACGGCACCACCAACTTTCTGCACGGTTTCCCGCAGTTCGCCGTGTCCATCGCCGTACAGCATAAAGGCGAGCTTGAGCACGCCGTGATCTACGACCCCCTGCGCCAGGAGTTGTACACCGCCAGCCGGGGCGCCGGGGCGCAGCTCAATGATCGCCGCCTGCGTGTGACCAAGGCCAAAACGCTGGACGGCACGCTGCTGGGCACTGGCTTCCCGTTCCGCAACACCGAACACCTGGACGCCTACCTGCACATGTTCAAGGAACTCACGCTGCTCACCGCCGGCATCCGCCGCGCCGGTTCTGCGGCGCTCGATCTCGCCTATGTGGCGGCGGGCCGTCTGGACGGTTTTTGGGAGATCGGCCTCGCGCCCTGGGATATGGCGGCGGGCGCCTTGCTCATCACCGAGGCGGGCGGTATGGTGGGCGACTTCGGCGGCGGACAGGATTTTTTGACTACCGGCAACGTCGTGGGCGGTAACCCCAGGGTCTACAAGGCCCTCCTTAAGACCATTCACCCCTATCTCACCGCAGGGCTGGAGAAATAGCGCAGTTTATATGAAAAATCTGTGGGATAATTTTAAGTTAGCAGTCAACGTGAGGGCGTACTATGGATGACAACAAGAAAAAGGCTTTGAGCGCTGCGCTCGGCCAGATTGAAAAACAATTCGGCAAGGGCGCGGTGATGCGCATGGGTGACCCGGGCATGATACGGGACGTGGAGGCGGTCTCCACCGGCTCGCTGGGGCTGGACATCGCGCTCGGCATCGGCGGCCTGCCGCGCGGCCGGGTGGTGGAAATCTACGGCCCGGAGTCGTCCGGCAAGACCACCCTCACCCTGCAAGTCATCGCCGAGGTGCAGAAACTGGGCGGCACGGCGGCGTTCGTGGACGCCGAGCACGCGCTCGACCCGCAATACGCGCAGAAGCTGGGCGTCAATGTGGATGATTTATTGGTCTCGCAGCCCGACACCGGCGAACAGGCGCTGGAAATCGCCGACATGCTGGTGCGCTCCAGCGCCGTAGACATCGTGGTGATAGACTCGGTCGCCGCGCTCACGCCCAAGGCCGAAATCGAGGGCGAGATGGGCGATTCGCACATGGGCCTCCAGGCGCGCCTCATGTCGCAGGCGTTGCGCAAACTCACCGCCAACATCAAGCGCTCCAACACGCTGGTCATTTTCATCAATCAAATACGCATGAAGATCGGCGTGATGTTCGGCAACCCCGAGACCACCACCGGCGGCAACGCCCTCAAGTTCTACGCCTCGGTGCGCCTCGACATCCGCCGCATCGGCGCCATCAAACGGGGTGACGAAGTCATCGGCAGCGAGACGCGCGTCAAGGTGGTAAAAAACAAGGTGGCCCCGCCGTTCAAGCAGGCCGAATTCGAAATTCTCTACGGTGAAGGCATTTCCCGCGAGGGCGAGGCCATAGAGCTGGGCGTGCTGGCGGGCATCGTGGAAAAATCCGGCACCTGGTACAGTTACGGCAGCAACCGCATCGGCCAGGGCAAGGACAACGCGCGCACCTACTTGAAAGAACACCCCGACATCGCGCGCGAGATCGAAGATAAAATCCGCGCCAAGCTGCTTACCAAACCGGTATTGACCGAAGCGGAGCCTGCCGAGGTTGAAAGCTGATATTCTTCAGTACTGTGTAAAATTGCTTGCCCGGCGCGAGCACAGCACCCTCGAATTGCAGCGCAAGTTACTTGCCAAGGGCTTTCCCGAGCCGCTCATCGAAGCGACCCTGCAACGGCTTACCGCCGATAAACTGCTCAGCGATGAACGCTACGCCGAGATCTATGTCCAATCTCGTATGAACAGAGGTTTTGGGCCATTGCGCATCGAGGCCGAACTGCGCGAACGCGGCGCCCCGGCGGAACTGATTAAGGCGTGGGTAATCCCAAACGCCCAACACTGGCGTGAGCAGGCACGTATGGCCTGGCGCAAGCGTTTTGGGCGGGAACCCAAGGACTATCAGGAACGCGCGCGACAGATGCGCTTTCTGCAACAGCGTGGTTACACCACCGATCAGATCAATGCCGTATTCAAGGTTCACTTTACCGATGATGACCAGTAGCGAACTCCGCAAGGCCTTTTTGGACTACTTCCACCAGCACGGTCACACCATCGTGCCGAGCAGTCCGCTCATTCCGGCCAACGACCCCACCCTGCTGTTCACCAATGCCGGCATGGTGCAATTCAAAGAGGTGTTCCTCGGCCTCGACCAGCGCCCCTACCAACGCGCCGTGAGCAGCCAGCGTTGCGTGCGCGCGGGCGGCAAACACAACGATTTGGAAAATGTCGGTTACACCGCGCGCCATCACACCTTCTTCGAGATGCTGGGCAATTTCAGTTTCGGCGACTACTTCAAGCGCGAGGCGATCGGCTATGCCTGGGAATTTTTGACCCAGGTTTTGAAGCTGCCCGCTGAGAAACTGTGGATCACCGTGTACGAAGAAGACGACGAGGCCGCCGACATCTGGCTCAATGAGATCAAGACCGACCCCAAGCGCTTCTCGCGCTGCGGGATGAAGGACAACTTCTGGTCCATGGGCGACACCGGTCCGTGCGGCCCGTGCTCGGAGATTTTCTACGATCACGGCCCTGATATAAAAGGCGGCCCGCCGGGCGGCAAGGAGGCGGACGGCGACCGTTACGTCGAGATCTGGAATCTGGTGTTCATGCAGTACAACCGCAGCGCGGACGGCACGCTCACCCCGCTGCCGCACCCCTCGGTGGACACCGGCATGGGTCTCGAACGGCTCGCCGCCGTAATGCAAAGCGTACACAACAACTACGAGATAGACCTGTTCCGCAATCTCATGCAGGCCGCCGCCGCGCTGGCCGATATAACCAACCTCGACAACAGCTCGCTGCGAGTGATCGCCGATCACATCCGCGCCTGCTCTTTTCTGGTGCTGGACGGCGTGGTCCCCTCCAACGAGGGGCGCGGCTATGTGTTACGCCGCATCATGCGCCGAGCGCTGCGACATGGGCATAAATTGGGCCTGGTCGAACCGTTTTTTCACAAACTGGTTGCGCCGCTGGCCAAGGAAATGGGCGCGGCGTACCCGGAACTGCCCAAGGCCCAGGCGCAGATTGAGCGCGTCTTGCGTCAAGAGGAAGAGCGTTTCGGGCAAACTCTGGAACAGGGCCTGCGCATTTTGGAAGCCGACATCGCCGCACTGAACGACGATCTCATTGCCGGCGAAACCGTGTTTCGTTTGTATGATACCTACGGCTTTCCGGTGGACCTCACCGCCGACATCGCGCGCGAGCGCGGGCTGCGTATAGACATGGCCGGTTTTGAACAGGAGATGTCGCAACAGCGCGATCGGGCGCGCGCCGCAAGTCACTTCAGCGCGGTACAGGTGGAACAGGCCGAGGGAGTGGAAACCGACTTCACCGGTTACGAGACCTTGACGGGACAGGGCCAGCTCGTCGCGTTGTATATAGACGGCAAACCGGCCACCGAGGTCAGCGCCGGACAGCACGCCGCGATGATACTGGACCGCACGCCCTTTTACGCCGAATCGGGCGGACAGGTCGGCGACCGCGGCTATCTGCACAAGACCAACGCCACGTTTGAAGTCCAGGACACCCGCAAGCACGGCGCCGCACACGCCCACTACGGCGTGCTCAAGTCCGGCCACATCAAGCTCGGCGATCACCTGCAAGCCCAGGTGGACGGCCAGGCCCGCATCGCGACCGCATACAACCACTCCGCCACTCACCTGCTGCACGCCGCGCTGCGCCGCGTGCTGGGCGAGCACGTCCAGCAAAAGGGCTCGCTGGTGAACGCGGAACGGCTGCGCTTTGATTTCGCCCACTTCGAACCGCTGACGGCGCAACAGATCCAGAAAATCGAGCACCTGGTCAACGCGCAGATCCGCATCAACAATGCCGTCGAGACCCGCATCATGTCCATAGACGACGCCATGAAAAGCGGCGCACTGGCGTTGTTCGGCGAAAAATACGGCGACGAGGTGCGCGTGCTGCGCATGGGCGATTTCTCGACCGAACTGTGCGGCGGCACGCACGTGAACCGCAGCGGCGACATCGGGCTCTTCAAGATCGTCAGTGAAGGCGGTGTCGCCGCGGGCGTGCGCCGCATCGAGGCGGTCACCGGCGAGACGGCGCTGACGGTGTTGGACGAAAACGAGCAGCGTCTGCTGCGGGTGGCCGAGCTGGTCAAGGGTGGGCGCGAAAACGTGGACGACAAGGTGCGGCAGTTGCTGGAGCGTACCCGCAAACTTGAAAAGGAACTCGAACATCTCAAGGGCAAGCTCGCCAGCTCCGCAGGCGACGATCTCGCCGCTCAGGCGCAACAGGTCAACGGTATCCAGGTGCTCGCGGCGCGGCTGGACGGCGCGGACGCCAAATCCCTGCGCGACACCGTGGATCAGCTCAAGAACAAACTCGGCTCCGCCGCCGTGGTGCTGGCCACCGTGAGCGACGGCAAGGTCAGCCTGGTGGCGGGTGTCACCAACGACTATAACGCTCGCGTCAAGGCGGGTGATCTGGTCAACATGGTAGCCCTTCAGGTGGGCGGCAAGGGCGGCGGGCGTGCCGATATGGCGCAGGCCGGCGGCACCAACCCGGAGGCGCTGGACGGTGCGCTGCGCTCGGTATCAAGTTGGGTGCGCGAGAAATTAAATTAGCCAAGAATCCCTCGGTCAAGTTACCATAGTGACAGGAATAAACTTGGGAACAAAGCACTGCGAACCAAATAGAAAGTCCCCCCTCCCTTGAGGGAAGAGCGAAGCGAAGGGTGCGGGCGAGGGGGAGGGTGTGCCGCACTCAAACTTACACCCCCACCCTGCCCTCCCCCGTCAAGGGGGAGGGTGCTCTGTTTACTTTCCTGATAATCCATCATGCCTTTAATCGTACAAAAATACGGCGGCACCTCGGTCGGCAATCCGCAGCGCATCCAGCATGTTGCGGAGAAGGTCATGGCCTGCCGCGAACAAGGCGATGATATCGTCGTGGTGGTGTCCGCCA
>CAYUAZ010000069.1:0-9813 GCA_964442865.1 uncultured Gammaproteobacteria bacterium | reverse complement strand
CGACCACGCGGGCGACGCGGCCCTGCTCGTCCACCCGCGAGACCTGATGCGTGGCCCACAGCTTCGTCACCTGGCTCTCCGGGTCCAGCAGATCGCCGAAGTGGATGGCGTTGGTGGGGCAGGCCTGCGCGCAGGCGGTGGTGAATTCGCCGTCCTTGACCTTGCGGTTTTCCATCTTTGCCTGGTCCTTGGCGCTGCGGATGCGCTGCATGCAGAAGGTGCACTTTTCCATCACACCCTTGTCGCGCACGGTAATGTCGGGATTGAGCTGCAGGTTGAGCGGCTCCGGCCAGGAGGACTCGTAGTACGACCAGAAATTGAAATAGCGCACCCGGTACGGGCAGTTGTTGTTGCAATAACGCGAACCGATGCAGCGGTTGTAGACCTGCGCGTTCAGCCCGTCCGGTGTGTGATAGGTGGCCGCCACGGGACATACCGGCTCGCAGGGCGCGGCGCCGCACTGCTGGCACATCATGGGCAGAAAGCTCGCGCCCTGCTCGGGGAATTCTTTGTCGGGCTCATCCCAGTAACGCTCGACGCGCAACCAATGCATGAAGTGGCCCTGCGCGAAACGCTCCGGCCCGACCACGGCCAGATTATTTTCCGCATAGCAGGCGGTCGAGCAGGCGTTGCAGCCGATGCAGGCGTTGAGGTCTATCGCCATGCCCCAGCGGTGTTCGTAATTATGAAAGCCGCCATCTTCAATACCCTTGCGGTATTGCGACCAGTTGTCTATCAGATTCTGTAGCGACGACATGGTTTAAGCTCCTTCCGTCTTGCGGAACTGATCTGCGGAAATGGTCACCACCAGCTTGCGGCCGAGTTGGCTGTTGTTGCTGCGGCCCTCGATGACCAGCGGTGCATTTTTGCCGGTGTTGGCCAGTTTGACGCGCGTGGCGTACAGCGCAAGCTCGCCGGTCTTGGCGTCGGTGACCGGATCGAGGATCTTCAGCACGTTCACGCCCCGGCCCTTGGCGTAGCGGCCGTAGGCCTCGTGGCCCTGCCCCATGGGCACGGCGACCACGTCCGGGTGTATGCCCTTGAACAGATAGGCCTTGACCTTGATCGAGCCCTGCTCCGAGCTGATCTCAATGATGTCGTCCTGCTTGATGCCGAGCTTGGCTGCGGTGCTCGGATGCAGTTCGGCCCAGGAATCCCACAGCACCTTGCTGATCTGGTCGGGGGCCTCTTGCAGCCACGGCAGGTTGGCGTGTCGGCCGTCCCACAGCCCCAACTGGGCCGAGGGAACCAGGTACAGCGGGTAGCCGGTACTCGACTCCGCACCAGGCAGCGTGATTTCAAACGCCTGCGGCTGCAGCTCTTGCGCGGCGGCGGCCACCTTCAGCACGCCGGTCTGCAAGGACTTGTTCCAGAATGCGTTGTCGCTGGCGGCATCGCCCTTGTATTCGGCGGGCAGGCTGGCCAGGGCGTTGCGCAGATAGGCGTAATAATCCTCCCAAGCGGCGTACTGTTCGGTCTGGCGCAGCTTCATCAGTTTGAGCAAGGCATCGCCGAGTCCGATGGTGTCCGGGTAGAGACGCTCCATCAGCGGCTGTTGGATAGTGACACTGGCCTGTTCCGGTTGATAGGCCGCGACGTGGGTGCCCCAATCCTCCAGATACGACGCCAGCGGGATGACCAGATCGGCGAGCTCGGTGGTTTCGTCCATAAACTGGGCGAAGGCGACCTTGAACGGGATTTTTTGCAAGGCCGCGGTGAGCGCCAGGGACTGCGGGGCGAGATACACCGGGTTGGCGCCGTGGAAAAACACCACATCCAGCTTTTGATTCTTGGCGGCGTCGGCGAGCGCCAGCAGATCGCGCGTAGTGCCGTTCTTGGCCGCCAGTTGCGGGAACGGGAAGCCGCCCGCCGAGACGATGGTCTGGCCGACGTTGCCCAGCATGATATTCAGCAGTTGTACCGCAGCCGCGGCCTGATAACCGTGGGCGTGACCCTCCACCGGGGCGCCGGCCAGCACCAGGCTCGGGCTGCGCTCTTTGAGCAGCGCGGCGATTTTTTCGATACGCTCGGCGGGCACGCCTGTGATCTCGGCGGCCTTGGCGGGGTCATGCGCGGTCACCGCAGCGAGAGCGGGTTCGGGAACCTTGGCGCCGCCCTGCATCAAGACGTGGGCGATGGCCAGCGCCAGCACGCCTTCGGCGCCGGGACGGATCGGCACCCACAGATCGGCGTTGCCGCCGGTGAGCGTCATCTTCGGCTCGACCTGCACCAGCATGCCACGTGCGCCGGAGCGGAATTTGGCGTATTCGGTGGCGAAGTGGGTGGGCGCAACCCAGGTGCCGAGGAAATCGGCGCCCAACGGGAGCACCAGCTTGGCCTTATCGAGGGCGTAGCGCGGCGTGGCCTCGCCCAGCATGTCCAGGTTCACGGCGCGGCCGACGTGCGGACCGATCACCTCTACCGCAAAATGATTTTTTGAGCCCAGGGCCTCAAGGTGGGCGGCGAGTAGCACCGCTTGGTGGCCGCTCACCGTGCCGGTGACCCAGACGAAGCGCTCGCCGGCGAGGCCGGCGCCGAGCTTGTCGCCGATCAGCTTCCAAGCCTCTTCCCCGCTCACCGGGGTCAGCTTGCCGTCTTTACGCAACAGGGGCTGCGTGACGCGATCCGGGTTGTAATGGCCTTGAATGCCGGCCTGGCCCATTTGACACAGCTTGCCGCGATTCAGCGGCGAATCGGGGTTGCCTTCCAGCTTCAAGGCGTGACCTTCACGCACCCGGCCATGGATGCCGCAGAAGGCCGCGCACTGCGTACAGGTAGAGGCATACCACACACCGATACCCGGTATCACGTACTCTTCGGGCGAGAGGTAGGACATCACCGTTTCCTTGCCCTGCTCCAGCGTCACGGTGGAGGGCAGGTCGCAACCGGCGAGCCCAACGCCCGCGGTGCTCCAGCCCATCAATTTGAGAAATCCCCTGCGGTTTAGTTCGTTACCACTCATATGACCGTCCGTACGTGTTTTCTGGTTGCAGGCTGATTACTTATGACACTTCCAACAATCGCCCGGCCCGCCGTTGGCCTCATGGCAGGCGACGCACCACCCCATGGTCATAGGCTTGACCTTGCGCGCCACCGTCATCTCCCGGAGATCGCCGTGACAGGCCGCGCAGACCGGGGCCACGGTATCCACGGACAGCTCCTGCACCAGATTTTCATTATCGAAGATGAATTTCTTGAGGTGTTTCTCATGGGTGAAGTGTACGAAATCGGGCACGTCGTGCACCTTCTTCCAGGGCACGGATTGACGCTTTTCCCAGTATTCGGTGAGCTTCTGGATGCGCGGCTTGTCGGTGGCGATGACGCGATGACAGCCCATGCACTTGCTGGTAGGCGGAATGCCGGCCACCTTGCTGCGGCGGCCATAGGTGTGACAATACAAGCAGTTGATTTTGTTGACTTTGGTGTGAATGTCGTGCGGAAACTCGATGGGCTGCTCGACCGCGTCACCATTGTAGTCGCCCGGCGGCGGGACAGGATATTTAATAATGGGGGCTTCCGACGCGGCCGCGGTCCCGACCAGGAAGCCGCCGACACACAGGAAGGTCAATAACCAACGCCGAAGCAAGTCATTCATTTTGTTAGTTCCGCTGTCTGGAAAACATGCCACATTTCAAATAAAACCCGGGGCGCACGGCAATAGCACACCCTAACCTTTAACGATTATGTCGGCTTCAGTGGCTCACCCGGGGAATTGTTTGCAGAATAGGCCTCGACGGCTACGGCTACCGCGTCGGCATTTGCAAAATACGCATCCTTAAAACACTCATCACAACAGGGAGCGACAGGGTGGGCGCCCAACTCAGCCTACACAATACTCAAAAGTAAAGCTCCCCTAAACGAGTAGATTAATGTCGAATTTCGAATCGTAGATCAACGCCGAGAGTGATGTCAATAGTATTACAAACCTCAGCAAAAATATGACCCTTACCTCATTGACACCGCGCCATCTAAGGTATACTCCAGCAGGGTGACCGCAACTGCCATCAGTTACTACAAAAGAGTCAATGACTTAAGTCTAAAAACAGTTGCTTCACAAAACACGCCAGGGAGATCTTAATGTCGTTAATTATTAATAGAAGATCGGTCATGACTCTCTACTCTGGCCCGGTCTGCCCTTACAGCCACCGCACCCGCTTTGCGCTCGCCGAAAAGAATATCGCGGTGGATATTATCAACGTAGACCCCGAACACCTGCCCGAAGACGTCATAGACCTCAACCCCTACCATACCCTGCCGACGCTCGTAGACCGCGATCTGGTGCTTTACAATTCGCTCATCATCATGGAATATCTGGATGAACGTTTTCCGCATCCACCGCTGATGCCGGTGGACCCGGTGTCGCGGGCACGGGCGCGGCTCATGATGTACCGTATCGAACAGGATTGGTACAGCGCCATCGAAGAGCTGGAAGATCCCGACAATCACCGCCTCAGCAAGGCCCGCAAGGCCCTGCGGGACAGCCTGACCGCCAGCGATCCGCTGTTTGGACAAAAGCCCTTCTTCATGAGCGATGAGTTGACACTGGTGGACTGCGTTATCGGGCCGGTCCTGTGGCGCTTACCCCATCTGGGGGTCGAATTGCCGCCCCAGGCCAAGCACATCGCCAAATATTCGACCCGGCTGTTCGCCCGCGAGGGTTTCCGGGCCAGCCTCACGGAGTCCGAGCGGGAAATGAGGGCCTGACAGGCTGTTGAAAAGCAGAAAGTCGTGTAAAATGGCGCTACGGTGTTGGACTATTGGGAATGACGATGAACAACCCACCTATCAGTATGGAGATGACCTCCAGCCGCCCCTACCTGATCCGCGCGATCCACACCTGGATCGTGGATAACGGACTCGCCCCCCACCTGCTGGTCAACGTGACCGGGCCAGAGGTGAACGTCCCTGCCAAGCATGTGCAGAACGGCAAGATCATCCTCAACACCAGCCTTTCCGCCGCCCATAATCTGGAAATCGGCAACGAACTGATCGAGTTCAACGCCCGCTTCGGTGGGGCCGCGACCCATGTCAGCATACCGATCTCCGCCGTACTGGCAATCTACGCCCGCGAGAATGGACAGGGCATGGTCTTTAATGAACTGGAAAGCGGCACAGCCGCTCCCAAATCCATCGCCGACAAACCCGGCAAGCCCAAACTCACACTGGTCAAATAAACCAGAAGGCATCACCCGCGACCCCAGCCATAGATGGGATACAGCACGACCGGGGTGAGCATCACCTCTGATTCCGTTTCACTCCACCCAGACTACAACACATTACCCTCAACCCGACACCCTCTTGCCCAGAGGCCGCGCAGCATAGCTCATGATGCAGCCGGGGATGTCGGCCAACGAAATGACGCTGTCCGCCGCGCCGAGTTTCACCGCCTCCTTGGGCATGCCGTACACCACGCAACCTGACTACGACAATCTTCCGGCGTGTGCACGACAGGATGTGAAATACACCGTACTTAGGCGGTATAATGGTAGGGAAAATAAATAACGAGATCCCGGTAAAAGGCGCGCCAAAAATGGCGTGACTCGCCCCCAAACTCTAGCCCCTGGAACCACCATGAGTGAACCACGCAAATTCGCCCACCGGGCCATTAACGATACCTTGCTCAACCGCGAGTCCTGGAAGATCTTCCAGATCATGGCGGAGTTCACCGAGGGTTTTGAGCAGCTCTCCCAGATCAAGCCTTCGGTGAGCATCTTCGGCTCGTCCCGCACTCCGCCCGATCACCCGTATTACCGGCTCGGCGAGGACATCGCCCGCGCGCTGTCCGACGCGGGCTTCGCCATCGTCAGTGGTGGCGGACCGGGTATCATGGAGGCCGTCAACAAGGGGGCCTCTGCCGGCAAATCGCCGAGCGTCGGCCTCAACATTATTCTGCCGCATGAACAGACGGCCAACGCCTACCAGGACATCTCGCTCAATTTCCGGCACTTCTTTTCGCGTAAAGTGATGTTTGTGAAATACGCCTCGGCCTATGTGATCCTGCCGGGGGGCTTCGGCACGCTGGACGAACTGGCCGAGATCCTGACCCTGATACAGACCGGCAAGACCCGCCGTATCCCGGTCATCCTGGTGCATTCTCCCTTCTGGCAGGGCCTGCTAGAATGGCTGAAGAATACCCTGGTGCCGGAGGGCATGATCGCCGCCGAAGACCTCGAACTGTTCAAGCTGCTGGACAATGTGCAGGACGTGGTGGATGCTATCTTTAACCATTATGAATATCACGGTGTCGGGCCGCAGGCCGATGACCGGGGAATATTATTGTGATGAAACACGGCCGCATCAACTCGGCCCTACCTAGGAATTAACCATGCGCCCATTTTTTATACTCATCGCCCTCTTAGGCTCCGGCCTCACCCTCGCCGAGGAAAAGCCGCCCGCCGACCTCGCGCCCGCCCCGGAGCCGCCGCAGATTCCCGAAGCCGTGCAGAGCGGCGAGGCCCTGGGGCCCGAGGTGACCATCATCGAGCGCAAGGAAGAAACGGTGCGGGAGTACCGCCTCAACGGCCAGCTCTACATGGTCAAGATCACCCCCAGCAAGGGCAAACCCTACTATATGGTGGACACCGACGGCGACGGCACGCTCGACACCCGCCAGACCGATGCCAAAACCGATCCCAGCGTCCCGCAATGGGTGCTGTTTAGCTGGAAGTAAGCCTTACTGCCCTCACCCTCCCCTCTCCCAGGGGGAGAGGGTTTATTGAAAGAGAACAATGTCCGTTTACACACGCATCGAGCGGCACGAACTCGAGCAGTTTTTGCGCGGTTATTGCGTGGGTGCGCTGGTGGATTTTTCGGGCATCAGCGCGGGGATAGAAAACACCAATTACTTCGTCACGACCCGCCAGGGCAGCTATGTGCTCACCCTGTTCGAAACTCTCAACGCCGGCCAGTTGCCTTACTTTCTCGATCTCATGGCGCACCTCGCCGAACATGGCGTACCCTGCGCCCACCCCGTCGCCGATCTCCAGGGCCATTACCTACGCGTCCTCAAGGACAAGCCCACTGCGCTGGTGCAGCGTCTCTCTGGAAACAATGTGGAATACCCCGGCACATCGCAGTGCGCTGCGGTCGGCCATGCCCTGGGCCAGATGCATGTGGCGGGCCTGTCGTTCCCGGACCGCCGCGCGCCCGACCGTGGCCCGGCCTGGCGTGCCGCCACCGCGCGCAAAGTGCTGCCGCGCCTCAGCAACGAACAAGCGGAGCTGCTCAAGGACGAACTCACCTTCCAGGCCCAGCATTCCGGCCTGGCACTGCCCCAGGGCGTGATCCACGCCGATCTGTTCCGCGACAACGTCCTGTTTACCGGTGAACGGCTCACCGGCATCATTGATTTTTATTACGCCTGCCATGACGCCTTGCTGTACGACCTCGCCATTACCGTCAATGACTGGTGCAGCGCCGCAGACGGGGCGCTACGGCCCGAACAATCCGGCGCACTGCTCGCCGCTTACCGCCAACAGCGCCCATTGCAGCCGGAGGAACACCCTGCCTGGCCAGTGATGCTCCGCGCCGCCGCCCTGCGCTTCTGGCTGTCACGGCTGCACGACCTGCACTTCCCCCGCCCTGGTGAGATGACTCATACTAAAGACCCGGAGGTGTTTCGTCGCATTCTGCGCGAGCGGCGTAGCCGTGTCCTCGCGTTGGCTTGACATTTTTGCGATGCCGCTAACTAAAATAACACTCGATCCACAAAGAAAAACCTGTTGAAAAGGAGTGAGATTTAGCTTAAATTCTATGCCCTGACCCTAGGGATTACCTATCCCTAAAGATTCAAACAACTAATAACGAGGATACGGTTATGACCAAGAAAAAACTTTTAATAGGCCTGATGAGCGCTGCTATGTCGGCGCCCTACGCCGCTCACGCCCTCTCCCTGCAGGAAAGCGTCCAGAAAACCATTCAGACCAACCCAAGCATAAAGGCCTCCGCCAGCGAACGTCGCTCAATAGATCGCGAACTGGAACAGGCCAGAGCGGGCTATTTTCCGCGTGCCGATCTCGGCCTCGGCCTCGGCCGTGAGCACAGCGACAACCCCACCACCCGCGCTGCGGGCGGGTCTTCGCCGGAATTGACCCGTGGCGAGGCATCACTCACCGTTTCCCAGATGTTATTCGACGGCTTCGCGGTGAGCAGCGAAGTGAATCGCCAGCGGGCGCGCGTCAACGCCTCCGCCTACAAGGTCTACGGCACGGCCGAGGCCACCGGCCTGCGCGCCGTGGAGGTCTACCTGGACGTGCTGCGCCGTCAGGAACTGGTAGCGCTGGCCAAGGACAATCTGCTCGCCCACGGCCGCACCTTCGACCAGATCAAGCTGCGCAGCGAAGGCGGCGTCGGGCGCAAGGCCGACCTGCATCAAGTTGACGGACGCCAGGCACTGGCGCAATCCAACCTGCTGGCCGAAGAAGGCAACCTGCGCAACGCCGAGGCCAACTATCTGCGCGTGGTAGGGGAAGCGGCGCAGGGGGTGGCGAAACCAGCCGATCCGGCGATCCCTAAATCGGAGCAGGACGCGCTTCAACAAGCGTTGGACAATCACCCTATCCTGAAATCGGCGATCGCCGATGTCGCAGCGGCGCAGGCCCAGTACGAGGCCAGCCAATCCAGATTCTCCCCACGCCTGGATCTTGAGCTGGGCGCCACCAGCAACAATAATCTCGACGGCGTGCGCGGCACCAACCAAGATTACGCGGCGATGGTGAGGATGCGCTACAACCTGTTCTCCGGCGGCGCGGACACCGCCCGCCGCGACCAGACCGCGCAGCTTATCCAGCAGGCCACCGACATCCGTGACAACACGCACCGGCAGGTAGAGGAAAGCGTGCGCTTGTCCTGGAACGCCTTCACCACCGCCAGCAACCGCCTGGAGCCGGCCAAGCAGCACATGGATGCCAGCGAACAAACCCGCGACGACTACCGCAAGCAGTTCAACATTGGCCAGCGCACCCTGCTGGACTTGCTGGACTCGGAAAACGAATTGTTCACTGCGCGCTCCAACTACGTGAACGCCCAGTACACCGCGCTGTTCGGCAAGTTCCGGGTGCTGGCGGACATGGGCAAGCTGAACGAGAGCCTGAACGTCAGTTTGCCGGATGAGGCGAAGGTGGCTTCGAACCCTTAGTCTCGTAGCGTGGGCACGACGTTTGTGCCCACGCGCAATTAAGTTTGGCGAATGAAATAGGTGGGCACATACAGCGTGCCCACCCTACGAGGCTGCGGAGTAAGGCGTAACCCCCACCCCCATCCCAACCTTCCCCCGTAAAGGGGGAAGGGGTTGCCCCTCATGCTTCACAGCTTTTTACGCTTCACTCCTAGACCGAAGGTCTAGAGAATATCCTTGTTATCCACCATCAGATTATCGAGCGTGTTGAGTTTATCGCGCACCGATTTCCTGGCCAGAAATTTCTGTTGAGCGGCCTCGGGAAGATCCGTAAACATAATCACATTCTTGCCGATCAACACGTCAACCAGATCCTCGATGATGCGGATCATGCCGCTGTCGGTCACCGACAGGTGCTGGATGTTGCGGCTGAGTTGCATTTGATATAAAAACTCCACGAGTTCCGGATTGTCATCCGCCACGCTCTCGCCGGCGCCGGGCGCGGGCTGCTCAAATACACCGGTGATTATTCCGTCGCGGTCACGGCTTACGTATGGCATAGCGGCCTCGTGGTAGTCATTTAAGGTTTATAGCATATCCATAAATTACCCTGTGTCCCTTGGGGTGAAAAAGCTTCACCGCAGAGGGCGCGGAGGAGAAACAAATCCTTATTGAGTATTCCTCTGCGTCCTCTGCGG
>CAYUAZ010000068.1:0-9847 GCA_964442865.1 uncultured Gammaproteobacteria bacterium | reverse complement strand
GGGTGTTTCGGGTAAGTCTATTGACGGCCGGTTGGTCGAAGTCGTCGAAATCTCCGATCATCCGTGGTTTCTGGCGTGCCAGTTCCATCCGGAATTTACCTCAACACCCAGAAAAGGACATCCGCTGTTTTCAGGGTTTGTAACCGCAGCTGTTGAACATAAAAAAGGCGCAGTGAAATGAAATTATGTGGATTTGAAGCAGGCTTGGATCAGCCTATTTTTTTGATAGCGGGCCCCTGTGTTATCGAAAGTGAACAGTTAGCGCTGGATACGGCGGGTGCATTAAAAGAATTAACAACAGCATTAAACATCCCCTTTATCTACAAGTCGTCATTCGATAAAGCCAACCGCTCATCGCACGAAAGTTACCGCGGCCCCGGTGTAGAAGAAGGGCTTAAGATACTGGAAAAAGTAAAACAACAAATCGGCGTGCCGGTGTTGACCGATGTGCATGAAGACACGCCATTAGCTGAAGTTGCAGCTGTGGTTGATGTGATGCAAACCCCGGCGTTTTTGTGCCGGCAAACCAATTTTATTCAGCAAGTTGCCTCTCACGGCATTCCTGTGAATATCAAGAAAGGCCAGTTTCTGGCGCCTTGGGACATGGTGCATGTCGCCAATAAAGCCAAGGCCACCGGCAATCAGCAGATTATGGTCTGTGAGCGCGGCGTATCGTTCGGTTATAACAATCTGGTTTCCGACATGCGCTCGCTGGCGGTGATGCGCGACACCGGTTGTCCGGTGGTGTTCGACGCGACCCACTCCGTGCAATTGCCGGGCGGGCAGGGGGCGAGTTCAGGCGGCCAGCGCGAGTTTGTTCCCGTGCTGGCCCGTGCGGCGGTAGCGGCAGGCATCGCGGGCTTGTTTATGGAGACCCATCCGCGACCGGCGCAGGCCTTGAGCGATGGACCCAACGCCTGGCCGCTGAGCAAGATGGAGCAGTTGTTGCAGACCTTGAAGCTCATAGACGGCGCGGTCAAGATGCACGGCTTTGCAGAGCAGCAAATCTAACAACAAACACGATTTACCGCAGAGGAAAGTAATGTATTTATCTGCGTCCTCTGCGGTGATGCTTGAAGATTTATATAAAGGATAACAGTGTCGAAGATCAAAGAAGTGCGGGCGCGCGAAATCATAGACTCGCGCGGCAATCCCACCGTAGAAGCGGAAGTGGTAACGGAATCGGGGGCTCAGGGACGCGCGGCGGCGCCATCGGGCGCTTCCACCGGCTCACGCGAGGCCATCGAACTGCGTGACAACGATCCTAAACGTTATGGCGGCAAAGGGGTGCAAAAGGCCGTCGCCAACGTCAACACGGAATTACGCGGCGCGCTGTGCGGGCTGGAGGTCAGCGCCCAGTCCGATCTCGATCAATGCATGATCGCCCTCGATGGTACGCCCAATAAAGCGCGGCTCGGTGCGAACGCCATTCTTGCGGTATCGCTGGCCGCCGCGCATGCTGCGGCGCGCGAGGCGAGCACGCCCTTATTCCGTTATCTGGCCGGACTTAGCGGAGCGGAGCACGCCGTGCTGATGCCGGTGCCGATGATGAATATTATCAACGGCGGGGCGCATGCCGATAACAGTATAGACTTGCAGGAGTTCATGATTCTGCCGGCCGGTGCGCCGAGCTTCAGCGAGGCGCTACGCTACGGCGCCGAGGTGTTCCATTCTTTGAAGAAGGTCTTGCACGCCCGGGGTCTCAACACTGCGGTCGGCGACGAGGGCGGCTTCGCGCCGAACCTGTCTTCCAACGAGTCCGCCATCCAAATTATTCTTGAAGCCATTATTCAGGCGGGTTACACCCCCGGCAAGGATATTTTTCTCGGCATAGACGCCGCGAGCTCCGAGTTTTACAAGGACGGCCATTACCTGCTGGCCTCCGAGAACAAACGGCTCACCAGCGCACAGTTTGCCGATTATCTGGCCGCCTGGGTGGACAAGTATCCCATCATCTCCATCGAGGACGGCATGGCCGAGGACGACTGGGCCGGCTGGGCGCTGCTCACCCGGCGCCTCGGCAAGCGCGTGCAACTGGTGGGAGATGATCTGTTCGTTACCAACACCGAAATTTTCAAGAAGGGCATCGCCGAGGGCATCGCCAATTCCATCCTCATCAAGCTCAACCAGATCGGCACGCTGAGCGAAACACTGGCCGCCATTGCGATGGCCAAGCAGGGCCGCTATACGGCGATTATCTCGCATCGCTCCGGCGAGACCGAGGACACCAGCATCGCCGATCTCGCGGTGGCGACTCAAGTCGGTCAGATCAAGACCGGCTCGATGTCGCGCTCGGATCGCGTGGCCAAATATAATCAACTGTTGCGCATCGAGGAAGCCCTGGGCGCAGAGGCCCGCTATGCAGGGTGTAGCGCCTTCCCGCATCTTGCTCTATGATAGAGTATGAAACAGTGAAAAGTGTAGAATGAAAAGTGAAAAATTCAAAACCGCGTCTAACTAAACATTTTTAACTTTTAACTATTCACTTGATTAAGGCGACCTGGACGATGAAGTGGCTGGTGACGATGCTCGGCGCAATGCTGCTGTCGCTCCAGTATTCGTTTTGGTTTAGTGACAGCAGCCTGATCTCTATCTGGCGCATGCAGCAGGCCATAGAGACCCAGCTTCAACAGAACAAAACTCTCAGGGAGCGCAACCTCGCCCTTGATGCGGAAGTCAGGGATCTGAAAACCGGCACGGCGGCTGTCGAAGAGCGCGCCCGTAGTGAACTCGGGTTAGTTCGCTCCGATGAGACCTTTTATCAAGTTATCCGCCCGTGATACGTGAATAACTCGTTGTTGATCCCTCTCATTGACCGCAAAACCAAATCACACACACGTTACAGCCATGCGTTACTGGGCAGTGATACCGGCGGCGGGTATCGGCTCGCGCATGGGCATGGAACTGCCCAAACAATACCTACCCTTGCGAGGCAAGCCGGTGATTGCACACTGCCTGGATCGTCTCACTTCGCATCCCAAAATCAGCGGCATCGTGGTGGCCCTGAAGAAAGACGATGCTGACGGCGCGAAACTTCTATCGAGTTCGATGTGGAACGGAAAACCGCTGTACCTGGCCGCAGGCGGTGAGCAGCGCTGTCACTCGGTATTAAACGCCTTGTCACGGCTGGCTGACATCGCGGCGGGCGACGACTGGGTGCTGGTGCACGACGCGGTGCGTCCTTGTCTACGGCGTGCCGATATAGATAAGCTGATAACCGCTCTGGGAGCACATCCGGTGGGCGGACTGTTGGGAGTTCCGGTTTTTGATAGCGTTAAACGGGTAGATAACCACCAACAGGTGATCGAGACTGTCCCCCGTGCCGGGCTGTGGCGCGCGCTCACCCCGCAAATGTTTCGTCTCGGCATTCTCACCCAGGCTCTCTCGCAGGCAATTACAAGCGATGCGGAAGTCACCGACGATGCCGCGGCGATAAGCCGGCTCGATGAGGCGCCAGTTATGGTAGAGGGATGTACTGATAACATCAAAATTACTCACCCCGAAGATCTCGCCCTCGCGGAATTTTATCTCGCCCAACAAGAGCAAACGGCATGAGGGTCGGCCATGGCTATGATGCTCATATTCTGATCCCCGCCAGAAAATTAGTGCTGGGCGGGGTGGTCATTCCCTACGAGCGGGGACTGGTCGCGCACTCCGATGGTGATGTGCTGATCCATGCCCTTTGCGATGCACTGCTCGGGGCGGCGGGACTCGGCGATATCGGCCGCCATTTTCCAGATAGCGATGCGCAATACAAGGGTGTAGACAGCCGCATCCTGTTGCGTCGGGTCGGTGAGTTAATCAGCGGGCAGGGGTTTGGCGTAGCCAATATTGACGTGACACTTATCGCGCAGGCGCCAAAACTGGCGTCTTATTTTGATGCGATGAAAACGAACCTCGCGGGCGATCTTAAGATCCCCTCTGACCGTATCAACATTAAGGCGACCACGACCGAGGGAATGGGATTCACCGGCCGTGGCGAAGGCATCGCCGCGCATGCGGTGGTGTTGCTTGAATGCAGGGAAGAGGGGAAAGGTTAAAGGGGAAAGTGGAAAACAGCGTAGGGTGGGCACGTTGTTTGTGCCCACATGCCTACTGCGTTTGATTCCGCGTGGGCACAAACAACGTGCCCACCCTACCAACTGTCTCTTGTCCTCTGTTTCACAGGCGCTTCAACAGCACATATACCGCGCCGGTGCCGCCATCCACCTGGCGGGCGGAGCAGAACGCCAGCACTTCGTCGCGTTGCTGTAACCAACCGTTCAGCTTGTTCTTCAAAACCGGCAGTTTGTGGCGTGAGCCGTAACCCTTACCGTGGATGATGCGCACGCAACGCACGCCAGCCGCCCGGATATCCACCAGAAACTCCGCAAGCGCCAGCCGGGCCTCGTCTACGGTCAGGCCGTGCAGATCCAGCTCGGCCTGGACGGTAAACTGGCCGCGCCGCAGCTTGCGGATCAGACCGTGTTGCAGACCTTTGCGGCTGAATAACAGTTCCTCTCCCGTTTCAATGTCGGTGGGGTCGAAGTTGTCCGACAACATGTCACGTATGACACGCTGTTGTTCCAGGTGGGTTTGGCGTGGAACCGGTGACGGCCGTTTGCGCGGGTGGACGGCCTTGTCGTGTTTTAGCGGCGTTACCCGCCGGGTGGCGTGGCGAAACAGTTCACTCTCTTCAGCGGAGAGTTGAAATTTACGGGCCATGTGAGTCGCTCAGGAGAGAACCGGCGTCAGCTCTGGGCCATGGATGTTGACTTGCCGACAAAATCACCCCGAGGCTGTTGCAGCCAATGGATAATTTCTTTTGCTGCAAGTGGCTCGCACAGATAACTGCCCTGCGCCATGTCGCAGCCCATATCCTGCAGCTTTCCCAGCACCTCCGCGTGCTCAACGCCCTCGGCGCTCACCGTGCGTTTCATATTGTGCGCGAGATTGATGGCGGAGCGCACGATCACTGCGTTGGTTTCATCAGATATCTCTATGATGAACGATTTATCAATCTTGATCTGCTGCATGGGCAGTTTTTGGAGATAGGCGAGTGAGGCAAACGAAGCCGTGCCGTAGTCGTCAATAGAGATCTGTACCCCCAGATCAGACAGGCGTGCCAGCACCGCTTGAGTGAGCTGGGGGTTGGCAAGAATCGCGGCCTCGGTGACTTCCAGCTCCAGCCAGGCAGGCGGCATGTTCAAACTTTGCAGCGGGTGGTGGATTTGTTCAAAAAGCTGGTCGTGTTGCAGGCTTGCCGTTGAGAGGTTGACCGCGACGGGCAGCTTGATGTCCGCTTGATGCCAGCTCAGACAAGTTTTGAGCGCCTCGTGCAGCACCCAGGAGGTGAGCGGATGTATCAGCCCCGTGCGTTCCGCGAGATGCAGGAAACGCTCCGGCAATAGTAGGCCCTGCCGTGGATGTTGCCAGCGTACCAGGGCCTCGACGCCGGTCACCTGGCCGGCTTTGAGGTCTATCTTGGGCTGATAGTGGAGGACCAGTTCATTGTGCTGGATGGCATGACGCAATTCACCTATCAGCGTGATTTCATTCATCCCTTGTTGATCCAGGGTGGGGTTGTAAACAGAATAACCGCTTTGGGTGCGTTTGGCGTAATACATGGAGAGATCGGCACGCCGCATCAAGGTGTCATTATCCTCGCCGTGCTCCGGGAAGAATGCGATGCCGATACTGGCGCTGATGGTGAAACTGTGTCCGTCCAAATTCAAGGGTTGCTCCAGCGAGGTTAAAAGCTTACGTGCCGCGTAGAGAGCCTGGTCGGGATTTTCTACATTAGGCAGCACTACGGCAAATTCGTCCCCGCCCAGACGGGCGATGGTATCCGATTCCCGCAGGGCTCCACGCATGCGCAGTGCGACCTGCTGTAACAGCAAGTCGCCAACATGATGGCCGAGTGTGTCATTGATTTCCTTAAAGCGATCCAGGTCCATCATGAACAGGGCGACTGTTTTGCCGAGGCGCTGTGCGGTGACAAAGGCATGTTGCATCCGGTCATGCAACAGGGTGCGGTTGGGCAAGCCCGTTAAACTGTCGTGCAGGGCTTGATGTTCCAGCAGCTCGCTCTGATGCACCAATTTCCAGCGCATGCGCTCCAGGTCTTGCCCCAGGCTGGTTACTTCACTGATCTTGGTGGGTACATCGAGTTGCTGGGTGATCTCGCCCATCGCCACCTGGTGCGCCGCGTTACGCAGGCGGCGCAAGGATCGCGTGATTTGCCAGCCGGAGAAGGTGACCAGCATGAGCGACAGCAGGCCGTAAGCCAGCACCAGGGACAAGCCACGCTGGTAGGCGGTCTTGATTTGTCCCTGAGCCGGCCCTTCGTCATAACCGAGACGCAGGGTGCCTTTAACGTTGCCGTCTTTGTCTTGCAGGGTTACGGAGATGTAATAGACCGTGTCTCCATGCTGACCAAAGAAAAAATCTTCTTTGAATTCGCCGAGGTCGGCATTATCTATGTTTTTTGGGTTTACTGTTTGCCCGTCGGGGGTCGTGATCTGGGCGAAGATCACTTGTCCGCTCCCCAGGGCGTCGGAAACCATCTCTTCCAGTGGTTTTTGCTCCAGCTCTTCTGTAAACAGGGCGGCGAGCAGTTGAGAATTAGAGCGCACTAGCTGGATAAACTGCGTTTGATAGCCCTCTTTAATGAAGAACATGACGCCGCTAAAGAGTAACGGCACAAGCAGGGCGTGGATGGCCAGCATACCGAGCATCATGCGCCCGGTGAGGCTGGTGAAGAACGCCTTCACTCTGTTGGACCTTGCCATAGCTGCGTGGTTACCTTGATGCCGGGGATGGCTTTGGCCTCGTCCTCCCACATAAAAGTGACCGCCGCCGGATTGCTCTTGAGCGCGGCGATCAACTGGTTGAGGTCTTCGTGGACAGGCGGACGCTGACCTCCCAGCCGGAATACCCTGGAAAGTAATTGGCGCTCATAATTGTGGGCTGACATAAATACGATTTTCTGTAAAAACACCTCGTACAGAAACGGATCGGTGAGATTGCGCAGAGCTTGCACCCGTTGACCGTTCTTGGTCAACGCTTCTCCCAGAAACAGCTTGCGCACCTCTTGTCCGGTTAGTGGGGGCGCAGTCGCCTGTTCGCTGCGCACCAGGACCAGGCTGCGCTCAGCCGCAAGGGCGCCGTGGCCTCGCCAGAGCGAGGAGACCATACACAAAACAAAAAGTGCAAAAGATGCGGCGAACAATCACGGAAATGCCGCGCTCCACTGCAGGATGATTTCATTAAACCGGTCGTGTTGACGCGTGACGCCCGCCCACTCCAGTTTGAGGGCCTGATTATGTGTCAGGTCAAAGCGCAGGCCCGCCAAGGTGCGCCTTTTGATAAACTCGGGAAACAGATCAAGATACGGATCGTCGGCGGCGTTCAGGGTATCTTCGGCGCGGGCGTATAAAATCCAATTAGGATACAGGGGATACTCGGCCTGCAGGTTGTAGTTGGTAAACGAGGTACGCGCTGATCCGGCCTCTGTAACCAAATCGTTGCTGACGAAGTACAACTCGCCGATAAGGCGCAGCCGTTCATACTCCCAGTTGCCAAACGCGCCTGCCATGGTTTGTCTAATCTCCCGTATGGTTTCGTGGATGCTGGGAATGACTGTGTACGCAGCAAATCCGCCGACTTCATTAGGGATGACCGGATCGGGGAGGTAAGAGAGCCGTACGCCGAGCTGGAGCTTGTGTGGGCCGGTGTTAAGATTAAGAAAATCCACCGCCTCCAGGCCGTGATCCTGCAAGTTGGACCCAGCTCCCAGGTTGAACTGATAATGGATCTCCTGGTTTTCAAGGGGGCGAATCCCTTCTACCAGCAGACCCGTCGTGTGCATGGGCAGGGGGGCCTTGAGACCGTGAAATGCCGTAATGCCCGGCCGGGTGACCGAGGTCTGCATATAGCTGCCGTGATGATACTGGGTGTTCCAGTAGCCCAAGGGCGTGTGAAAACGTCCTATCCAGGCGGTGGTTTCCGGGCTTAACAGCCAGCCGACCTGCAGGCGTTCGATTTCGAACTCCCGCTCAGAGAGTTCAAGTTCGAATTCGGACAACACACGCAGGCGTCCGGAATCGGCCGAGTGAAATATAATGAGCGCCGCATCGAGTTGATTCTTGCGCAAGATGTCATCGCCGTGCGGCGTGGCCGCTTCATGAGACTCTATGTCCCGCCGTGCAATGCCGTTCAACTCGGGAAATAAAATAAATTCGGCCCATGCCGGTTGGCTGGCGGTCAATAAGAGCGCAACAAAAGCAAGTTGTCTAGTCGAGATGGGCATAAGAAAACAGTAGCAAGGGAAGAGTAAGGTTTTGTTTGGCGTCAATAGTCCAGTATTATAGGAGATCGGGCTGGTGGCTGTTGAGTAAATCCACCGGCAGGCAACCGGAATTACATGGGCGTAACTGTGGGGATATCCCTTCTCTGTAGTGAGGCAAAAAGCGGGCCAAGACTGCACACTCGGCCATGAGTCTTGGATCTGAATGATGAAAATTCTTATTAGTAACGATGACGGCTATCAGTCGCCGGGAATCCGTTGTCTGGCGGCGGCCTTGGCCAAGATCGCCGAGATCACCGTGGTGGCGCCGGAACGCGATCGCAGCGGCGCCAGCAATTCACTCACCCTGGATAACCCGATCCGCGCCATGCGCATGGACGACGGCTTTATCCGGGTGGACGGCACGCCCACGGACTGTGTACACCTCGCCATCACCGGCTTGCTGGACGAGGAACCGGACATGGTTATCGCCGGCATCAACAGCGGCGCCAATCTCGGCGACGACGTATTGTATTCCGGCACAGTGGCCGCAGCTATGGAGGGCCGTTTCTTGGGTCTGCCCGCGCTCGCAGTGTCACTGGTCGGGCAGCAGCACTATGAGACGGCGGCACGGGTGGTGGAGGTGTTGATCAGCCGCTTGCAGGTGGACCCGTTGCCCGCCGATACGATCCTGAACATCAACGTGCCCGATCTGCCGTGGGAGCAACTGGCCGGATTTGAGGCGACCCGGCTTGGCCATCGTCACAAGGCCGAACCGGTGCTGCGTATGACCGATCCGCGCGGCAGGACGATCTACTGGGTCGGTCCGCCGGGCACCGAACAAGACGCCGGGCCGGGCACCGATTTTCACGCCATCAAGCGGCACTTTGTTTCGATCACCCCCATCCTGGTGGATCTCACCCGTTACTCCGCCCTCGACAAGGTTGCCAACTGGCTGCAAGGATTTTCCTTGTCTTCTACACGAGGATTGGAACAGTGAGTGTCCGCCACCAAGGCATCGGCATGACATCGCCGCGCACCCGCGAGCGTCTGATACAGCGTCTGCTGGAGCAGGGCATACGCCACCCGGACTTGCTGGAGGCGCTGCGCAGCGTCCCGCGCCATATTTTTATGGACGAGGCCATGGCAAGCCGCGCCTATGAAGACACCGCGCTGCCTATCGGTCACGGCCAGACTATTTCGCAGCCCTACATCGTCGCGCGCATGACGGAGGCGCTGCTGACCTCGGGCCGGTTCGGCAAGGTGTTGGAGATCGGCACCGGATCGGGCTATCAAACCGCGATCCTCGCTCAGTTTGCCAAGGAGGTCTACAGCATCGAGCGCATCCAACCGCTATTGCTCACCGCGCAACAACGCTTCAAAGAACTCAAGTTGCGTAATATCAACGCCAAGTACGGCAACGGCAGCCTGGGCTGGCCGGAACAGGCGCCCTACGACGCGGTTCTGGTCACTGCCGCACCGGCGGGGATCCCCCCCGCCTTGCTGGAGCCACTGGCCGAGGGTGGCCGCATGGTGAGCCCGCCCCGCCGCCAAGGGACGCAAGGGTTGACCCCCATCACC
>CAYUAZ010000067.1:0-9888 GCA_964442865.1 uncultured Gammaproteobacteria bacterium | reverse complement strand
CAAAAACAAAAGAATCAATTCCGAAGTCAGCCGGGCATCCCACTCCCACCAGGTGCCCCACATGGGTTTGCCCCACAGCGAACCGGTGACCAGGGTGAGGAAGGTAAAGGAGGCGCCGATCGGCGCCGAGACGGCGGCGACAATGTCGGCGATCTTGATGTTCCAGATTAGCCCTATCGCCGCGGCGGCCGCCATCGGAATGTAAATGAACATGGAGTTCCACGCGCTCGGCACGTGGATGTACATGATGCGCACGCTGTCGCGCTGCTGGTAATCGGCCGGCGAGGCAAACAGGCCGAGATAGAGCCCCGCCAATAGCAGTAACAGCGTTAGCCCGCCCAACCATGGCAGCAGCCGCCCGGAGAACGTAAAGAAATACTTGGGGGAACCAAATTTGTGTAACCACACCCACATAATGAAGCCTCTTGTAGGGGCGAATTCATTCGCCTTTTTTAAGGATGGCCGAATGAATTCGGCCCTCTATCCGGCCGAATGAATTCGGACCTACTCTATGCTGATACGTAACGCCGCCGCCGCAGCCCACGGTGCCAGGCTCAAGGACAAGGCCAGCAATGCGCCCAGGATAAACAAATGTGCGGACGCCGAGATGCCGCTGCTGGCCACATCTATCGCCCCGGCCCCGAAGATGAGCACAGGGATATAAAGGGGCAACACCAACAGCGATAATAACACGCCGCCGCGCCGCAGCCCTACGGTGAGCGCGACGCCTATCGCGCCGATCAGGCTGAGCACCGGGGTCCCTAACAGTAAGGTAATAACCAACACCTGAATAGATTCCGCCGGCAAATGCAGCAACACGCCCAACAGCGGCGCCAACACGATTAACGGCAGGCCGGCCACCAGCCAGTGCGCCACCACCTTGGCCAGCACGGTGAGCGATACGGGGTGCGCCGTCAGCAGCAATTGTTCCAGCGAACCGTCCTCGAAATCGGAATGAAACATCCCTTCCAGCGACAACATCGCGGCCAACAGCGCCGCCACCCAGATGACCCCCGGCGCCAGCGTCTTTAATAAATTGGGCTCCGGGCCCACGCCAAGCGGAAACAGGCTCACCACGATAACAAAAAACACCAGTGGGTTGACGATCTGCGCCCTGCGACGCAGGGCCAGGGTCAAATCCCGGCGCACGATTACACGGAAAACCTTAAGCATCGTCAGCTACCCAAATCCACCCGCGTCACATGCGACTCGGCGATACCCACCGGATGATGCGTGGTGATGACCGCCATCCCGCCGCGCAGCAGATGTTCGGCAAGCATTTTCTCAACCAGCCTCACGCCGCTGCGATCGAGCGCCGTGTAGGGCTCGTCGAGTATCCATACTGCGGTCTCGATGGCCAGCAAGCGGGCCAGCGCCACCCGCCGCTTCTGCCCTGCGGAGAGGGTACGCACCGGCTGATCGTCAAAATCGCTCATCTCCAGACGCCCCAGCGCCTCGTCCACGGAGACGGCGACATTGGCCGCCGCGAACCCCCGCGCTATCGCCAGGTTCTCCCTCGGCGTCAGATCGCCCTTCAGTCCCGGGCTATGACCGAGGTAGGCCACGGCGGCCATGTACTCCGGCCGCGCTGCTCTAATATCCCGGCCGCACCAACGCACTTCGCCCTCCGTGGGCGAGGTCAAGCCGCACAGAATACGCAGCAGGCTGGTCTTGCCACTCCCGTTAGGCCCCTCTACCTGGATTAGGTTCCCGGGCCGCAGCGATAGATTCAGCCCGGTGAACAACCGCCGGTCGCTGCGGACGCATTCCAGATCAACGGCCTGTAAATGGGGTGTTGAAACGCGCCCCGTCTCGGCACTGTGGAGCTGTGTCTGCGTTGAGTTCAATACACTGTGGCCTGGTGAGGGTTTGTTGGAAATGCGCCTATAAAAGTGTAAAATTATAGCATAAATTCTGTCAGAAACAGGGCCTATGCCCAGCGGTTTTTGCTATCATGTGGCCTGCATCTTTTCACCAGGACCTACCCCATGAAGCTTTCGAAGTACCTGCCCCTGAGCCTGCTTGGCGCGACCCTGTTTAATCTATCCGCTGCCCACGGCGCCGAGCCGCCCGCGGCTACTCCCCCGCAGGCCACGCCCGCCAGCTTGCCCTACAAATGGCAGAACATTAACACCCGGGCCAGGGTCATGAGCATCGCCTTCGAGGGTGATTATCTATGGCTGGGACTCATCGGCGGCGTCATCAGGCATGACCTGCGCACCCAAAAGGATCATGAGCTTTATACGGTGCAGAACACGCATGGCGGACTCATGAGTCCGGGTGTCTATAAAATCACCATAGACGCGCAAGGCAACAAATGGTTCGGCACCTATGGTGGGGGCCTCAGCAAATTCGACGGCAAGCAATGGACCAATTTTACTCCGGAAGGGCACGGCGTTAACGCGCCGCATAGCTGGCAGACTTATCCAGAGGGTAGCGGGCTGGGCGATATGTGGGTCTACGATATCGCCTTCGACAAAAACCAAACCCTGTGGGCCGCCACCTGGAAAGGCGCCAGCCAGTTTAACCGTGACGACAACACCTTCAAAACCTACCGCGTGGCGGACGGGCTGGCGGATAAGTGGGTGTATGCACTGGGCATTGATAAGCAGGGCGTATTCTGGTTCGGCACCGAGGGCGGCGTGACGCGCTATGACGGCAAGGAGTGGAAGAACTATAACCACAGCGACGGTCTCGGTGCGGATATCAAGGAATCTATTCCCGGCAACCCACACACTCCCGGCGCGGCGAGCCACCACGCCGATCCTGAAAAAGGCAATATAGAAAGTAATCCGAATTACGTGATGTCACTCGCCATTGGCCATGATAACAGCAAGTGGTTCGGCACCTGGGGCAGCGGCTTGTCGCGCTTCGATGGTAAAACGTGGCGAAGCTATACCACCGCTGACGGCCTGGCCGGAAACTTCGTGTTCTCGCTCGCTGTGGACAAGAAAGGCGTGTTGTGGGCCGGCACCAATAAAGGAGTCAGCCGCTTTGACGGCAAGAGCTGGAAAACCTACAGCACTGTGGACGGCATGATAGATGACTTCGTTTACTCCATCGGCGTGGATAAAGACAACAACAAATGGTTCGGCACGCGGGTTGGAGTCAGCAAACTGAACGAGGGGTGAGCGGCCCTTAAGTAGGGTGGGCACGTTTTTTGTGCCCACCAACGGTATTCGTTACCCCACGTGGGCACATAAAACGTGCCCACCCTACAACACTGTTTAATGCGCCCCCTCCATGGGCGGATGCCCCGGCGGCATCATGTTGGCTGCCGACTCCGGCGTCTCAGGCAGATCTTCCGGGTTGTGCGGGTGTTTCTTACCCGCGTAGGCCTCGATAAACGCGCTGATGCGTTTTTCATCGAACTCCTTGATCGTCTCGATGCGCTGCCAGGCGGTGAGCGCAATCTTGCTTTCCATCAGTGGGTAAGGGGCAACGATCACTTGCTCATGCTTCTCGACCATAGCCTCCAGTTGCTTAACCAGATCGGGACAATCCTGCGGGCAGGCATATTGCACCAGTACCGCGCCATTGATGAGGTTGCTCACCTGCACCTCGGGCGGGAGGGGGATCTTATGCACGCCGGCGTCAGCCGTATAGCGAGTATGCCACCCTGAAGTTGCCGGATTGCTGTTATACGCAGGATGAGGATCGAGGGGCGTGTCCACATGGGCCGTCCCCTGGCTCAGCACCGCAAGTCCCGGCCCGCTCACTGTGCCTTTAGCGGATTCGGGCTGCTGTTTCACGGGCTTCAGCACGCCGCCCAGTTGGGCAAGCTGAAACAAGCTGGGCGCTGGATTTTGATCAAAGACAACCTCGTCTAGCGTGACCTCCCCAATCGGCTTGCCGTCGATATAGCGCAACAAGCGCGCGGGAAAGGCGCGCTCCCCTATCTTGCCGTACCCCAGCTTGGTCTCTGCCAGGCCTTGAAATTCCTCCACCGGCTGATGCGGGTTCTGGGAACGGATGACCGGAAATTGCTCGACGAGATCAACCGGCAGGTCGGTGTCGGCGCTGACCCACAACTGCGAAACCGCCTCGCCCTTTTTCGTCGCGCCAATAGCAAAGTAATGCTTTCCCTCTTCTTCAACGCTGTGCACGATATCCACGGCGATGCCGTTGCGCAAAAATACACTACCCGGCACATCGCCCGCAAGCTGCCGTATAATCTCGTCTACCGGCAGCGCACCCAGCAAATACAGGACATGTATCAATTCCTGACGCGGGGTGGTGTTGTAGCTGCCGCCCTTGGTGATGAGGGTCGCCTGTCCGCCTTGCCCAAGACGCACCCCGCCATTGGCCAGCTCCTGACGTACACTGTCCGGTAGTCTGATCCGGGTACTGGTGCTGATGGTCTCGGTATGCGCCGTTTCTTTTTTATCTTTATCTTTGTCCTTTTCAGCAGCCCCGGCTGCATCGGGCGCTGGCTGCGTCAAGGTTTCGGTAAAGCTTACATCCTGGAACGGCGCGGCCTTGCCTTTCATCCTGGAGATGATCTCCTCCAGCCGCTTCCGGCTCACCGGTTTTTGCGCGAGTTGCGCGCGCTCGGCGGCGCTCACCTGCCGCAACACAAAGGCCATGGGGTCATCACCCACTGGAATACTGTTTTTTTCCTTCAAGGTATCCGGGTCAAAGGCGATCAAACGCTTGCCGGGACGATCCAGCACATAGAGCAGACCATCGGCGCCCATTTCGGCATCCACAAAACCGCCGCGCAGGCGGACGCTGTTCTGTGCCTTGATCTTCGGCCACGGGCGCTCATTGAAATCAGTATCCAGCGTGAATATCTCGCTTTCATCCGACTGTCTGGCCCAGGCGATCACGATCATCTGTTTGCCATTCTTGTTGTACACTATGTCGCGTGGTCCCGGGGCCAAGGTGATGCGTCGTCCATCGCCGTTTTTATTCAGAATGGTCACACCACGGTCATCCACATTGGCGGTCAACAACAGCTCGCCGCCAGGATCGAGCACCAACCGCGCCGGGCTGGTGCCGGTGCGCGCCAGGGAAGACAGACTTTTGGGGCTGGCCAGGTTGGCAACCAGCACGGATTCATACACCTCGCGCCCCACCAGGCTGATCGGGTCGTACTGACCCTGGGCCAGCAAATCCTTCCCCCAAAACACCATGTCGTAGACGGCCTTGTCCTCGGTGAGACGGTTCTCCAAGTGCTTGAGCGTTTTGGCGTCATAGGCATGCAGCAACGAGGTCGGCCAGGAATAACTCCATAGCCGGTCGCCCTCGGGACTAAACACGGCGGGCCCACGCACCGGCAGGCTCTGCTCAATGCGGTTACTGGCCAGATCCACCACTACCGTGGTCTCCGCATACCAATGTTGCACCAGCAGGCGCTTGCCGTCCGGTGACTTCAGCAGCCGCCAGGGGCCTGCCCCGGTGTATAACTTATTGAGGGTTTGGCCGTTCTCCAGATTAACGATACGCACATGATTGTTGCCGCCGCTCGCTATGTAGGCGAGCGTGACGGTCTCACCCTTCGCCGCCAGCGACTGGCCTGGCAAGGCAAGGCTGAATAACAGGATTTGCAGCAACAAGGCTAGACGGTGCATGAAAACTCCTGGGGGCGAAACGGTAAAATAAAGACCGGGGTCAATTCGCGTTTTATGGATGGCTACTTCAAGTCCCAAGGGTGGGCAAACGTTTTTTGCCCACGCGGATTCCGAATCAAAACGCGTGGGCACAAACAAACGTGCCCACCCTACCCGGCTTTATATGTTACAAGGTAATGCGTTCTATTGTGTCCTGAAGCCGAAGGTGTATTCTCCCCCGGCGGCCGGGCCGACGGCCAGGGTATTACCGGCAAAGTCCTTGATCGCCGCACCGTTGCGCGAGGGCGCCACGTGGATGACATAGGTGGAGGCGCCCCAGTAGCTGCGGTCCATATCCACGAACGGGAACAGGGCCCAGGTGGTGTCATCAATCTGATCCAGCAGCGCCTGCACGGTGCGGCCGCCGCTGTCAGTAAGGTACAAGGTGTTGGCATTCACCCCGGTTACCGGCTCGGTGAAGGTCACCTTGACGATACGCCGCCCGACCACGCTCAGCTCACCCACGCCCTCCGCCGCGTAATTACCGGTCGCGCCGCCGTAGGGCGAGGGCGACCAGTGCCGGTTTGCGGGAATGGGCGCGGTGGTGTTGGGGTTCACCTTGGAGTTGTTGATGACCAGGCGCGGGGCGACGTTGTCCGTGGTGCCGCTCACCTGGATGACCGCGTTCCTCACCTCAGCCGGCACCGGCGGAGCGCCGTCTACCACCACCGGATCGTGCTTGAGGGCCGCGCGCAACTGCGCCTCACCCGTAACGCCGGCCTTGCCGATGCGGTCGCAAGGACCTTTCAGCACGCACGGTTCTAAGGTCGGCTTGCCACCCGGGAAGCCTTCATTGACATCCACGTCGTCGGTGTTGGCCAGATTACCCAGGAATTTCATGGCCACGATGCCTTCGAAGGACTGGTAGTACACCACCGAGGAGACCGAGATCGGGCCGACGATAGTCGAGGGCACCACCACACTGTAGCGACCGTTGAGATTAGCGGTGGCGATATCTCTGGCGCCTGCCTTGCGCATGGGCCCGAGCCGGGTGTCGCGCAGGTAAGAATCATCGAACAGGTCGCCATCGCCGTCCACATCGCGGTATTGCGGCAGACCCAGGGGGTTGGCGCGGTCGATAACTCTGCCAGCGGCGTCAATGGGGAGACCGTCGCTGTTCACCACCAGATTGAGCGCCGTGGCATAGGGCAGATCCAGGGTCGGGCACACGCCATCCAGCGTCGCCACCGCGCGCATCAGGAAGGCATAGGGATCAATCGAGCCTTCCGGAATGTTCCAGCCGCAGCTCGACGGGAAGGTCGGATCCAGCATCGCGGAAGCGGTCAGGTAACCCACGCCCAGGGAGCGGCGGTTGCCGTTGGCGGTATCTTGAATCATCAGTTCCACGTCATCCGTGATGGATGCGGTATTCCTGGTGTCGAACGCACGCACCGCAATCCAGGCCGCACGTCCCTCCGGGAAGCCGGTGGGGAAATTATGGCCGGAGCCATCGTTACGCACCACGATGTTGAGCGCGGCGAGGGCTTCAGCAGCAGGCCTGGCCACCGAGGTGGGGGCGCTCAAGGTCATGGTCACCGCATTGCGCAGGCGATCCCAAGCGAAACGTTCGTGCTGGGTGGCCTCCGGCCCCACGCCGCCGGTATCAAAGCGCGCCGCATTAAAGCGGCTGGTCGGGTCCGCCGAGGAGAAGCTGTTCTCCAAAAGCTCGGGATAAGGCGCCACGGTGGCGCTGCCACCCATTCCGCCGCCCATTCCGCCACCACCGCTCAGGTCCGCGCCGATCAGCTTGGTGATGTAGGCATTGCCGCCCACAAAGTGGTGCGAAAAGCCCGGGTTGCGCGTGATCGCGTCGCAGCTTGGGCCAGACAGCGGCGCATCCGGGGTGACCGTCGAGCCGTTGACGGTGTACAGCGTGAGCGCGGTGCCGGGCTCGCCGTAGGTCTGCTGCATGTGGCAGGTCTGGCAGTCACGCTTGAAGTTAGGATCATAGTTGGCATTGCCCGGACGGTCCGCATAGCGGCTGTTGCGGAATTCGGTATAGGTGCGCTCGATCGGGAATCCGCCGGCCCACTTGCCGTACGAATTCTTGATGGTGACCGGGTTCGTCACGTCGTGGCATGCGGCGCAGAATTCCGCGCGTTCGAACTTGACCTGATAAAAGGTATCGTGTAGCCATGGCGGATTGGCCTTCTGAAAATAGACGTTGGTGGTGCGTCCGCCGCCGCTGAATACATCGCTCACATAGGTATCGAGCGTGGTGGAGAAGTTATTCCAGGAGAGCGGTCCGAAGCGCTCTGGGGTATTTAACGCATGAGCGGATAAGCGATACGCGCCCGCGCCCGCGGCATAACCCAGGCTCCCGGACGTCGCATCGGGCACCGTCAGCATGTCCTGCTGGGTCGGGGTCAGGCCCTGGGTCGAGGAGGCGCGCGGGGCATTTTTGGGGGCCGGAAAATACTCCGTGCCGGACTTGTTGTAATTGTGGTAGGGCGTGTAGCGGGTCTCAACATTGCTATGACAGGCCACGCAGGTAATACCTGCCTTGCCGCTGTTGGTATTGACCGGGCGGCCTTCCAGCGTGTTGCGCTGGGCAAAGGCCTCGCGTGTCAATTGCCCGGTATAGGGATCCCTGGTAGTAATGGGCAGGGCGGGGTTGACTGCGGTCGGGTCAAAGGTGGGGCTGATCTCGCCATGCTCCATACCTGATGGGCTATCCGCCGTTACGGAGATGGTGGCGTCCACATAGTTCGACGGCATGTGGCAGCGCGCGCAGAAGTGGTCCATCAAAGAACCGGAGCCGCTGTACGTCGCAGTGCCCGCCGGCCCCATATTGAAACTTGAGGTGCCATTGGCATTGGCAAACGGATTCAAGCTGCGCTTCTTGCCGGTGACCGGGTCGGTGCTGCAGTCATAGCCCTGGGAGCCGTCCTGGGCCTTGCCGTTGTTCAGCACCGGCAAGGTGTCGTTACAGCCGTCGGTGGAGGTGGCGCGCGCCACCAGCAGAAAGGCGCCGCGCCAGCTCGGATCACGCCAGGCATTAGCCATCATCGAGCCATTCCATTGGTCAAAGAGTCCGGTATGGCAGCCGCTGCATGAGCCCGGGTCGTTCTTGGTATTCCACAAGTTCTCAAAAGGCGGCGGGGCAAACTGGCCACCACCCTGGGTGGTTTCGGAGACGACATAGGGCGCCGGCTCGGGTATGCGGTTGGTCATGATATTCCCTTCGCCAAGGCGAGCCATGGCTGAAGGCGCCCACGCCGCTGCGGCAAAACACGCCACGATCAAGACATGAATGAGAACTCCACTTTCTTTTTGCATGACCCTCTCCTCCGCCAACGTATAGAAAACAAAACATACAAACCCATTACAGTCACGGGTACGGCATAATTCATCCTCATGAACATATTTTGCAATAACCCAAAAGGGGTATTTTTATAGTGGATTTTTCACAAATAACTCTTTTTAGTTATTTTTTTACTAAGTCTAAACTTGATTTAGGGGACTTGTGCTATGGAGTTCTGAAGGGATGGGTGGACGGGATTTAAGGAGCAGGATCATTTCTACCCGGTTCTTAACGCCCATTTTACGGTAGATATGCTGGATGTGTACCTTGACGGTTTCAATGGAAATACTGAGCGTTTCGGCAATTTCTTGACTGCGCTGCCCCCGTGATAGCAATTCCATGATCTCTCCTTCACGGCGGGTGAGTGTGGAGGTGTCCGGGGCGGGGGGCGCCTCCGGCTTGGTGACCTCCGAGGAGGTTAAAAAGGCCGAACTGACGGGGGAGCCCTGGGCATAGTGGCGGATGATGCGTATCAGTTCATGGTGATCCACGTCTTTCAGGACGTAACCTGCCGCACCGGCCTCCAGACCTATGCTGACGTGAGGATTGTCGTGGTGAGCGGACAGGATAAGAATTTTAACCTTGGGGCAACAGCCGAGTATCAGCCGTATCGTGTTGACGGTGCTGAGCTTGGGGAGATCCAGATCCATGAGCATGATGTGCGGCTTTTTTTCCATGGCGAGCGAAAAGGCCTCGTGCCCGTCCGACGCCTCCCCGACGACGCAGATGTCGGATTCCTGATTCAGCATCAGCGCTACGCTTTGCCGAAACAGCCTTTGATTGTCCACCAACCCCACCCGTACCAACATCACTTACCCCTCCGCCGTCTGGACGGCATAACCCCTTGCTCACTCACTTTGCCCGCCGCATCTTCTTAAGGGCACCTCTAAAAATCCGCTAAAGCCACGATGGCAGCGTTGGAAATGCGCTCAAAATGCTCATGTACTCCGTGTACACTGCGCTTTTTCGCGC
>CAYUAZ010000066.1:0-9977 GCA_964442865.1 uncultured Gammaproteobacteria bacterium | reverse complement strand
CCGAACCTTGACTGCCGAACACCGTCTGCGACGCGCCGCTACCAAAGGCCGCGCCTACGTCGGCGCCCTTGCCGTGCTGGAGCAGTATCAACCCAATAAGGGCTGCGCAGGTCAGTACATCTATCACCAATAAAGCTGTAAGCATACTTCCATCACCCTGCCGCCTGACAAATGGTCAGGAACTCATCGGCGTTCAACGACGCGCCGCCGATCAGGCCGCCGTCTATGTCCGCCATATTAAAAAGGTCATGGGCGTTGGCGCCCTTGACACTGCCCCCATAAAGTATCTGTATGGAACCTGCAATTATAGCATTGTGTGCAGCAATCCGCCCCCGGATAAAGGCATGAACGGCTTGAGCCTGCTCAGGAGTGGCCGTCTTGCCGGTACCGATCGCCCACACCGGCTCATAGGCGATGAGTGCCCCGGCCAGCCGGGTTACTTCCAGCTTGGCCAGAACCGCATCCAGTTGACGAGCCACCACCGTTTCGGTTCGACCGCCCTCCCGCTCCTCCAGCAACTCGCCCACGCAGATGATAGGTTTCAGTCCTGCATCGAGCGCGCGCACGCATTTTTGCGCGACCACGGCATCGCTTTCACCATAATAGGCGCGCCGCTCGGAGTGCCCCACGATCACATAGCGGCAGCCCGTATCCAGCAACATCGCCGCTGAAATCTCGCCGGTATAAGCCCCCGCCGCCTCGGCCTCGGCACACAGATTCTGCGCCCCCCACGCGACCCGGCTGCCCGCCAGCAGCGCCGCTGCCTCGGCCAGATACAAGGCCGGCGGACACACCACTACTTCAGCCGCTTTGACCTTAGATATGCCCTGCAAGATCTCCCCGATCAGCGACCGGGTGGCCGCCTTGGAACCGTTCATCTTCCAGTTCCCGGCTACCAGCTTTTGGCGACTCATGCGACTCTCCTAAAAGCCGCCAAGCTTACTGAGCTTCCCGGAAAATAGCAATTTGCAGTATGTGCAACCCATCCAGAAAAACAAGGGAGTGTGTACGTAAGTACGCGAGGATTTACAGGGCCGTGAGATCCGGCGTATCGGACGCTGCCTGGATGACGATCCCGGCGAGATAATGGACCAATGCCTCGACTTGCTGTTCGTCCTGGCCTTCGACCATGACGCGCAGCAGCGGCTCGGTGCCGGAGGGGCGTAGCAGTACCCGGCCTTTTCCTGCCAGTTGTGCTTCGGCCTCACGGACCGCGTCCAGCAGCAATTTTGATTGCATGGGCTTGCAATGGGGCTCGAGCGGCACGTTAATCATGCGCTGCGGATATTTCGTCATGCCCGCTTTCAACTCGCTCAGGGTGCGGCCGGAGTTGATCATGGCGGCGATGACTTGCAGGGCCGCGACGATGCCGTCGCCGGTAGTGGTGCGATCCAGGCAGATGATGTGGCCGGAGGATTCGCCGCCCAGCGTCCAGCCGCCTTGCTGGAGCATGTCGAGCACATAACGGTCGCCGACTGCGGCGCGCTTGAGTTCGATGCCGAGCTGTTGCAAGGCATGCTCAAGGCCGAGATTACTCATGTGTGTGCCGACCACTACGTTGGAATGCCCCGCATGTCCGCGTCTCGATTGCGCGATGATGAACAGCAGTTCATCGCCGTCCACGATTTCACCCTGATGATCCACCATGATGACGCGGTCACCGTCGCCGTCAAAGGCGATGCCCAGTTCTGCACCCTGCGCCAGCACCTCGGCGCGCAGCGCCTGCGGGTGCGTGGAGCCGCACTGGTCGTTGATGTTGAGGCCGTTGGGCTGGGTGCCTATTTTGTAGACACTCGCTCCCATTTCCTCAAAGACCCGTGGGGCAATGTTGTAGGTGGCGCCGTGGCCGCAATCCACCACGATCTTCATGCCGCGCAGGTCTATGCTGCGCGGAATGGTGCTCTTGCAAAATTCGATGTAGCGCCCTCCGGCATCGGGTACCCGTTCGACCTTGCCGAGCAGGGCCGAATCCACGGTCTGCATGGGCTTTTCAAGCTCCGCCTCGATGGCAAGCTCGACGTCATCGGGGAGCTTGGCGCCGCGTGCGGAAAAGAATTTAATGCCGTTGTCGTAGTGAGGGTTGTGCGAAGCGCTGATGACGATGCCGGCCTGGGCGGGCAGGGGGCGGGGGGGGTAGGCGATCGCAGGTGTCGGCATCGGGCCCAATGGACGGATATCCACGCCGGCCGCAGTGAGCCCTGCCTCCAGCACCGATTCGAACATGTAACCGGAGATGCGGGTGTCCTTGCCGATCAGCACTTTGCTGCCGTTACCTTCACTGCCCAGTACGCGGCCCACTGCCCAGCCGAGTTTGAGCATGAATTCGGCGTTGATCGGCGCTATGCCTACCCTGCCGCGAATACCATCGGTACCGAAATATTTTTTTTGCACGGCAGGTTCCTTATGGGCTTTGTTTGACGGCTGCATATATTTTAAGCGCCTCGACCGTGGCACGCACGTCGTGCACCCTGACCAGCGCTGCTCCTCGTGTGACGGCCAGCACGGCGGCGGCGAGACTACCGTTGAGACGTTGAGTCACCGGGAGATCCAGTATCGCCCCTATCATGCTCTTGCGCGACAACCCCACCATGAGCGGCAATCCCAATGTACCCAGTTCATCGAGGCGTTTCAGCAGGCTTAGATTATCCTCCAATCGCTTGCCAAAACCAAAGCCGGGGTCCAGCACCAGCCGTTCCCTGGGGATGCCGGACCGGATACAGGCCTGTACGCGCTCGACCAGAAAGGTGCTGACTTCTTGAACGACATCGTTATAGCGGGGGTGTTGTTGCATCGTACCCGGCTCACCCTGCATGTGCATGAGGCAGATAGGGACGCTGAGGTTACGATTGATCTCGGCGGCGGCTTCCAAAGCGCCCGTCAGGCACAGGGCGCGCACGTCATTAATCATGCCCGCGCCGGCCGCCACCGCCGCGCGCATGACCTCGGGCTTGCTGGTGTCTATCGAGATGGGAACGGGAAGCTCGGCGCTGAGGGCCTCGATCACTGGGACGATGCGATCCAGTTCTTCCCGGACAGTGACGGGCGGTGCACCCGGTCGGGTGGATTCGCCGCCGACATCAATGATAGCGGCGCCCTCCTCGACCATCCGCCGGGCGTGCTCGATAGCGGCGTGCGGCGATAAATAATCACCCCCGTCCGAGAAGGAGTCGGGGGTGATGTTTAGTATCCCCATGACTCTGGGGCGGCTTAGATCAAGGATTTTTCCCTTGCAGTTTAGCTTATAAGGGAGAGCGGCCATTGCAGACCAGGGGCTAGGGGCTGGGGCCTAGGGGCTGGGACGTTTTTCCCTAGTCCCTAGACCCTATATCCTAGCCCCTGCTTCTAGTGTTCCCCCGCCGGACCACCAATCTTGCCGGCTGCCTTGTCGTCCTTGGCCGGGATCTCCCCCGTACCGCGAGGCGGCTTGTCCTGTACATCCGTGGAATCTTGCGGCGGGCGCGGCGGCTTGCCCGACATAATGTCGTTCATCTGTAAACTGTCTATGGTCTCGTACTTGATTAGCGCCTCGGCCATCGCATGTAATTTTCCGACGTTGTCATTGAGGATCTTGGTGGCGCGCTGGTAGTTGCGATCTATGATGGCGCGGATCTCCTCGTCTATCACATGCGCGGTTTCATCCGACACCATTTTGTGGCGCGACACGCTGTGGCCGAGAAACACTTCGCCCTCGTCTTCGCTGTAGGTGAGCGGCCCGAGTTTTTCGGACAAGCCCCACTTGGTCACCATGTTGCGGGCGATTTCGGTGATGCGCTGGATGTCGTTGCTGGCGCCGGTGGTCACCGCCTCCGCACCGAAGATCAGTTCTTCAGCGACACGGCCGCCGAACATGCTACAGATCTGGCTTTCCAGACGCTGTTTGCTGTAACTGTAACGATCCCCTTCCGGCAGGAACATGGTCACACCCAAGGCCCGGCCGCGCGGGATGATGCTCACCTTGTAAACCGGGTCGTGCGCGGGCACGGTCAAGCCCACGATGGCGTGGCCGGCCTCGTGATAAGCGGTGAGCTTTTTCTCTTCTTCGCTCATGACCATGGAGCGGCGCTCGGCGCCCATCATGATCTTGTCCTTGGCCTTTTCGAAATACTCCATATTCACCAGGCGGCTGTTGGAGCGCGCGGCGAACAAGGCCGCCTCGTTGACCAGATTGGCAAGGTCGGCGCCGGAGAAGCCGGGCGTGCCGCGCGCGATCACAGCGGCGTCCACGTCATCGCTGATGGGCACCTTGCGCATGTGTACCTTGAGAATCTGCTCGCGGCCGCGCACATCCGGCAGCGGCACCACCACCTGGCGGTCGAAACGGCCGGGCCGCAGTAGCGCGGGATCGAGCACGTCGGGCCGGTTGGTGGCGGCGATGACGATCACGCCTTCGCTGCCTTCGAAGCCATCCATCTCGACCAGTAATTGATTGAGGGTCTGCTCGCGCTCGTCGTGACCGCCGCCGAGACCCGCGCCACGATGCCGCCCGACCGCATCAATCTCATCTATGAAAATAATGCACGGCGCATGCTTTTTGGCCTGCTCGAACATGTCGCGCACGCGCGACGCGCCGACGCCGACAAACATCTCCACAAAATCCGAACCGGAGATGCTGAAAAACGGCACCTTGGCCTCGCCGGCGATGGCCTTGGCAAGCAACGTCTTACCGGTGCCGGGGTTGCCGACCATCAGCACACCGCGCGGAATCTTGCCGCCCAATTTTTGGAATTTGCCCGGGTCGCGCAGAAACTCCACGAGTTCGGCCACTTCCTCTTTGGCCTCGTCCACACCCGCGACATCGGCAAAGGTGATTTTCACCTGGTCTTCGCCGACCATACGCGCGCGGCTCTTGCCAAACGACATGGCTCCGCGACCGCCAGCGCCGCCCTGCATCTGGCGCATAAAGAAAAACCATACGCCGATCAGCAGCAGCATGGGGAACCAGGAAATAAACATCTGCATGAGCAGGCCCTGCTGCTCGGGCGGGCGGGCGTCAATCTTGACGCCATTGTTAAACAGGTCGCCGATCAAACCGGGGTCGCCCGGATTATAGGTCGTGAACCTTTCGTCATTGTCCTTGATGCCGCGAATGACGCGGTCTTCGATACTGACCTTCAGTACCTTACCAGCCTTCACATCGGCGATAAACTGGGAATATTCGATCGGCTGGGCGGCAGTCTGACGCTGGCCGAAATTATTGAACACCGACATCAGGACGATGGCGATCACAACCCATAAGATCAAATTTTTGACGATGTCATTCAAGATGAATTCCTTCTGTTTACGCTATATCGCTAGCTTAGCACACTACCAGTCCGGGACTAAGGACTGTACCAGTAACTCTATGATGCAATTACACATTAGACGCTGTTAGCCCGTATAGTTCCGTGCCAGCAGATAGACTTCACGGGTACGGGCCCTGGAGGCCTTGGGTTTGCGCACCAGGACTTGCTTAAAAGAGCGGCGCAGATCCTGGTACAGCTCATCAAAACCGCTGCCCTGAAACACCTTAATAAGGAGATCACCCCCCGGAGCAAGCACATCGCGTGCCAGTGCCAGCGCAAGCTCAGCCAAATACATCACGCGCGGCTGGTCTACGCTGTTCATACCGCTCATATTGGGGGCCATGTCCGACATTACAAGTCCTGCCTTGGCCGCGCCTAGCGCGCCCAACAGTTTTTGATAGACCTCGTCCGACGTAAAATCGCCCAGGATGACCTCAACGCCTTCGAGCGGTTCCATCGGGAGAATATCCAAGGCCAGCACCCGGCCTTTACTCCCCACTCTCTGCGCCGCGTATTGCGCCCACCCCCCCGGCGCGGCGCCGAGATCCACCACCGTCATACCCGGCTTGAGGAGATGGTCTTTCTCGTCCATCTCGATGAGTTTGTAGATCGAGCGCGCCCGATAACCTTCCTGCTGGGCGCGTTTGACGTAGGGGTCGTCAAAATGTTCTTTGAGCCAGCGGTGGCTGGTTTTGGAGCGGGGCATAATTGAGTGAGGTGTGAGGTGCCTGCGGCTGGTGAGGCGTAAGGGGTGAGGGGTGAGGGGTGAGGTGTCGCCACGCCTCACTCCTAACTCCTCACTGTTTTCCTTACTCCTCACTTCTCACTGGTTTTATTCAGCCCGAATATCACTAATAGCAATCCCAAAAAACTGGTGGCAAGAAACAATGTAGAAGAAATCCCATGCAACAGGCCAAAGCGCCCGGCTTCGGCGCTGCCCGCAACAAACCCCCCTGGGGTAGCCGCTTTAAGCGCCTGCATCATGGGCTGCAACACAAATTCACCGGTGGCCACTATAAGCAACATGGCTACCAGCACCCACGCCTGCCAGATACGGCGCCACTCGCGCCCCGCCTGATAGATCACCGAGATCAGCAGCAGTGTGCCGCATACCAGGCCTATGTAACTCATGATGCCGAACAGGCGGCCGGCGATGCCGCCCGCCACGTAGCGGTCGAAAATCATATTAAACAGCACCGGCGTCGCAACGTAACCGATGGCCCATAGCCCACCCACCCAAAGGGTCAAAAGAATGCGCTGACTGACGGGAATCGGATTCATATATAACGCACCGCTACGATCTCATATTTCTTGTTGCCGGAAGGTGTTTGCACCACCGCAATATCGCCCTCTTCTTTGCCGATCAGCGCCCGCGCGATGGGCGAGCTGATGGAGATCATACCCGTCTTGATATCGGCCTCGTCATCGCCGACGATCTGGTAAGTGACTTCCTCACCTGTTTCTTCGTTGACGAGATCCACGGTCGCCCCGAACACTATCTTGCCCTGCGCATTCACGGTGCTGACGTCTATCACCTGGGCGTTGGAGATTTTTCCCTCCAGATCGGCGATGCGGCCCTCGATGAAGCTCTGCTGATTCTTGGCGGCGGCGTACTCGGCGTTTTCCTTGAGATCGCCGTGCGCGCGCGCCTCGGCGATGGCCGCAATCACCCTCGGACGCGCCACGGATTTGAGTTCATGCAACTCCTCGCGCAGTTTTTGCAGACCGTTTACCGTTATGGGTACCTTGTTCATGCGGACAGTTCCTTGTGTAAATCCTGTAGACGATTCACATCCTGCGCCGAGAGTTCCTTGAGCGCAAGACACACCGCCCTCGCCCCGGCCAGAGTAGTAGTGTAGCTCACCTTGTGCTGCAACGCCGCCCTCCTGATTGCAAAGGAAGCGGTGCTTGCCTGACGCCCTTCCACCGTGTTGACAATGAGGCTGATCTCGTCGTTTTTAATCATGTCCACGATGTGCGGGCGGCCTTCGCCCACTTTGTTGACCACCGTGTGCGGCACGCGCGCCTGTTCGAGCACCTTGGCCGTGCCGCGCGTGGCATAGACCTCGAAACCTTGCTCAACCAGCGCGGCGGCGACCTCCGGCACAGACGGTTTGTCGGTATCGCGCACACTCAAGAATGCGCGTCCGCCGCGCGGCAGGCTGACGCCCGCCCCCTGTTGCGACTTGGCGAAGGCCTCACCGAAGCTGCGTCCCACGCCCATCACCTCGCCGGTGGACTTCATCTCCGGCCCGAGCAGGACATCCACCCCAGGGAATTTGATGAAGGGGAACACCGCCTCCTTTACCGAATAGTAATGCGGGATCACTTCTTTAGTCACGCCCTGCGCGGCGAGGGTCTTTCCTATCATACAGCGCGCAGCGATGCGCGCGAGTTGTAGACCCGTGGCCTTGGAGACAAACGGTACGGTACGCGAGGCGCGCGGATTGACCTCTAGGACATAGACCTGGCCGTTCTGAATCGCAAACTGGGCGTTCATCAGGCCGATCACTTGCAGCTCGCGGGCCATGACGCTCATCTGCCGCCGCAATTCGTTTTGCAGGACGGCGCTCAAGCTGAAGGGCGGCAGCGAACAAGCTGAATCGCCGGAGTGTATACCCGCCTCTTCAATGTGTTCCATGATCCCGCCGATCAATACCTGCTTGCCGTCGCAGATCGCATCCACGTCCACCTCGATGGCGTCGCGCAGGAACCGATCGAGCAGCACTGGCGAGTCGTTGGAGACCTGCACCGCCTCGCGCATGTAGCGGCGCAGATCCTCCTCGTGATACACGATCTCCATCGCCCGTCCGCCCAGCACATAAGAGGGGCGCACCACCAGCGGGTAACCGATTTCCTGCGCCAGGCGCACCGCCTCATCGCTGCTGCGCGCGGTCCGGTTGGGCGGCTGATGTAAGCCGAGCCTGGCAATCATTTGCTGGAAGCGTTCGCGGTCTTCGGCGAGGTCTATCGAGTCGGGAGTGGTGCCGATAATCGGCGCGCCCGCAGCTTCCAGCGGCCGGGCGAGCTTGAGGGGCGTCTGCCCGCCGTATTGCACGATCACACCCTTGGGCCGCTCGACGCGAATGATCTCCAGTACGTCTTCCAGCGTCAGCGGCTCGAAGTACAGGCGGTCGGAGATGTCGTAATCGGTGGACACGGTCTCCGGATTGCAATTGACCATGATGGTCTCGTAGCCTTCCTCGCGCATCGCGAGCGCCGCCTGCACGCAGCAGTAATCGAACTCGATGCCCTGGCCAATGCGGTTGGGGCCGCCGCCCAGCACCATGATCTTGTTACGCGCAGTGGGCGCGGCCTCGCACTCTGCTTCGTAGGTAGAGTAGAGATACGCCGTCGCGGTGGCGAACTCGGCGGCGCAGGAATCCACACGCTTGTAGACCGGGTGCACGTTCAACCGTTCGCGCAGTGCACGTATTTCATGCTCACTGGTGCACAGTAGCGCCGCCAGCCGCCGGTCGGAGAAACCCTTGCGCTTGAGGGCGAACAGACGCGCGGCATCGAGTGCAGTAATGCCACCCTTGCGCACCTCCGCCTCGGTTTTTATCAGATCTTCGATCTGCACCAAAAACCACGGATCTATGTGGGTCTGGGCGTGCACCTCTGCAACCGTGAGGCCGAAGCGGAAGGCATCGCCGATATATTGAATGCGGTCCGGCCCGGGTACCCGCAGATCGTGATAAATCCGATCCGCGACGTCGTCGGCAGCGAGATCCACCTTTTCATTTAGACCGTCTATGCCGGTCTCCAGACTGCGCAAGGCCTTCTGCAAGGATTCCTGAAAGCTGCGCCCGATCGCCATCACCTCGCCCACCGATTTCATCTGCGTGGTGAGGCGCGGGTCAGCGTGGGGGAATTTTTCGAAGGTGAAGCGCGGTATCTTGGTGACCACATAGTCTATGGCCGGTTCAAACGAGGCGGGCGTGGCGCCACCGGTGATCTCGTTGCGCAGTTCGGCTAGCGTATACCCCACGGCCAGCTTGGCCGCGACCTTGGCGATGGGAAAACCGGTTGCCTTGGAGGCCAGCGCCGAAGAGCGCGACACGCGCGGGTTCATCTCGATGATAATCATCTTGCCGTTCGCCGGATTGATGGCGAACTGCACGTTGGAGCCGCCGGTATCCACGCCGATCTCGCGCAGCACCGCGATGGAGGCGTCGCGCATGATCTGGTATTCCTGATCGGTAAGCGTCTGCGCGGGCGCGACGGTGATGGAGTCCCCGGTATGCACGCCCATCGCATCAAAATTTTCGATCGAGCAGACGATGATGCAGTTGTCCTGGTGATCGCGCACCACCTCCATTTCGAATTCCTTCCAGCCGATCACCGATTCCTCAATCAGCAACTCGTGCGTGGGCGAGGCTTCCAGACCGCGCTCGCAGATCTCGATGAACTCCTCGCGGTTATACGCGATGCCGCCGCCGCTGCCACCCATCGTAAAGGAGGGCCGGATGATGGTGGGAAAACCGATCTGGGCCTGGACTTGTTGCGCCTCTTCCATACTGTGCGCCAAGGCCGAGCGCGGCGTGTCCAGGCCGATCTTGCGCATCGCCTTGCGGAAGCGGTCGCGGTCCTCGGCCTTGTCTATCGCCTCGCGCGAGGCGCCGATCAACTCCACCCCGAATTTCTCCAGCACACCTTCGCGTACCAGATCGAGGGCGCAATTGAGCGCGGTCT
>CAYUAZ010000065.1:0-9994 GCA_964442865.1 uncultured Gammaproteobacteria bacterium | reverse complement strand
CGAGGAACGCACCATCGGGCCGCTCGCGACGTTGCTGAAGCCCATGGCATTGCCTATTTCAGCGAGCCGGTCAAATTCGTCAGGGTGAACGAAGCGCGCGACCGGCAGGTGATGGCGGCTGGGTTGCAAATACTGGCCGAGGGTCAGCATCTCGCAGCCGTGCGCGCGCAGGTCGCGCATCACCTGTTCGATCTCGCCGATCTCCTCGCCGAGCCCTAACATCAGGCCGGACTTGGTCGGTATCTGCGGGTGCAGCGCCTTGAAGCGTTTAATCAAGGTGAGCGACCACTGATAATCGGAGCCTGGCCGCGCCTGTTTGTAGAGTCGCGGCACGGTCTCCAGATTGTGATTGAAGACATCGGGCGGAGCCTGCGTGAGAATCTCCAGCGCGACATCCATGCGGCCGCGAAAATCGGGGGTGAGTATTTCGATCCGGGTTTGCGGCGAGTGTTGCCGCACGGCCCGTATGCACTCGATAAAATGGCGTGCGCCGCCGTCGCGCAGATCGTCACGATCCACCGAGGTGATGACGACGTAATTCAACCGCATGTCCTTGATCACCCGCGCCAGATTCTCCGGCTCGTTAGCATCAAGCGCATCGGGTTTGCCGTGGGCGACATCGCAAAACGGGCAGCGCCGCGTGCAGATCGCGCCCATAATCATGAAGGTGGCCGTGCCGTGTCCGAAGCACTCGCCGAGGTTGGGACAGGAGGCCTCTTCGCAGACGGTGTGCAGGTTATGTTCGCGCAACACGCCCTTGAGGCGCATCACCTCGGGCGTGTTGGGCGACTTGGCGCGTATCCAGGCCGGTTTGCGCGCCAGCTCAGCCGTCGGTGCGATTTTGATGGGAATGCGCGCCATCTTGGCGGCGCCTTTCAATGCGCTCAGGTCTTTGCTTTGGTTGTCTTTCATATCCATATCAAACTCTCAAGCACAGGCGGCATGTTCTTCAATCGGAAAGCGTGCACCCATAAAAGTGGATTCCAGTTGTTGTGCGATCAGTGTCGTCAATCTCTGCGCCAGCGCGTCCGTCCCTGTAGTTATGCCGTGACTACGCAGGTCAGTGACCGGCATGTCCGGGTAGCCGCAGGGATTAATCCTGCTGAACGGCGCCAGGTCCATCGCCACGTTGAGACTAAGCCCATGATAGCTGCAACCGCGCCGCACCCGCAGGCCGAGCGCCGCAATCTTGGCGCCCGCGACATAGACACCCGGCGCATCGCGCCGGATCTCGGCGTTGATGCCGTGCCCGTTCAGCAGTACGATCACCGCCTGCTCCAGCGCCGTCACCAATTGCCGCACGCCCCAACCGCGCCGGCGCAAATCGCACAACACATACGCGACCATCTGGCCGGGGCCATGATATGTCACCTGTCCGCCGCGATCGGTGTGGATCACGGGGATAGCGCCGGGCGCAATGAGATGTTGCATCTTGCCGTTATAGCCCAGCGTAAACACCGGCGGGTGTTCCACCAGCCATAGTTCGTCCGGAGTGGCCTCATTGCGTGCATCGGTAAAACTGCGCATCGCCTCCCACACAGGCCGGTACTCGCGCAGCCCAAGCCGACGCACGATGAGAATATTGTCAGGCACGGTCTACATCCCGCAAAGCGCGCTTGTAGTCCTGATACAACGCGATCACGCGCGCCCACATCGGCCCCGGCTTGCCGCCGCTCACGGCCTTTCCATCCAGGCGCGTCACCGGCAGGATCTCTTTGGTCGAGCTGGTGAGCCACACCTCATCGGCTGCGTGCAGCTCGTGCTCGCGGATGGCGCCCTCACGGTAGGCGATACCGTGCGTCTCCGCCAGTTCGAGTATCACATCGCGGGTGATCCCCGGCAGCAGGCGCGGCCCCTTGGGCGGGGTGATGATGATATTGTCCTTGACGATAAACAGATTGCTCGCCGCGCCCTCGGTCACTTCGCCGTCGCTGATGAGTATCGCCTCGGCGGCGCCTGCATCCAGGGCCTGCTGCCGCAATAAATTGCTGGCCAGCAGGGTGATGGCCTTGATATGACAATACTTCCAGCGTATATCTTCCAAAGTGATCGCCGCCACGCCGTCTTCCCGCACGCTGGCCGGTACCGGCGACATCGGATTGCTCATGGCAAACACCGTGGGCGTGACGTCCTTGGGGAAACCGAAGTCGCGCTTGGCCACCCCGCGCGTCACTTGCAGATAGATTGCCTGATCGTCATTCCTTTCGGTGGCGTTACGCTCCACCAACTCCTCCAGAATGCTGCTCCAGCGGTCATGGCTGAGAGGGTTGGCAAGTCGTATCCCGGCAAGACTCTGATCCAGACGCTGTAAGTGCTGCTCCAGGCGAAACAACTGACCGCCGTAGACAGGGATGACTTCATAGACGCCGTCGCCAAAAATAAATCCGCGATCCAGGACGGAAACCTTGGCCTGATCCAGGGGCAGGAATTCCCCGTTGAGGTAAACAGTAGGCTGGGCCGTCATCGCATTACTTAGCAAACCACAATTTGACGGTATCCACCAAACGCCTCCACCATCCACCCTGCGCGACATCCTGCAAGGCGACCAGCGGACGCTCGGCGAGCACCTTGTCGCCCAGACTCACCTTTACTGCGCCGTGCCGGCCGCCCTTGCGGACAGGGGCGACGATACGCATGTCAACCTCCAACGCCGCAGTGAGATTTTTATACTGCCCCCGAGGCACGGTCACATAGATCTCTTCGCTCAGACCCAGCGGTAACTCCCGGCCGACACCCTTCCAGACACGCACCGTGCTGAGTGTTTTGCCGGCCGCATACAGGGCATGGGTTTCATAAAAGCGGAAGCCGTAATTGAGCAGTTGCTCGCTCTCCTTGGCGCGGCTGTTCTCGCTCTCGGCGCCGAGCACCACGGAGATCAGCCGCATATCATCATGTTTGGCGGAGGCGACGAGGCAATAGCCCGCGCTGTCGGTATGCCCGGTCTTGACGCCGTCCACGCCGATGTCCCGCCACAGGAGCTTGTTGCGGTTGTATTGGGTGATGCCGTTGTAGGTGAACTCCTTGACCGAATACCACTTGTAATATTCCGGGAACTCACGGATAAGCGCACGCGCGAGCTTGGCCATGTCGGCGGCGGTAACATACAGTTCCGGATCGGGCAGACCGGTGCTGTTGGTAAAGTGACTGTGCTCCATACCGATCCCTTTGGCGTGCTGATTCATCAGCGCGACGAAACTCTGCTCGCTCCCCGCCGCGTGCTCGGCGACGGCCACGGTGGCATCGTTACCCGACTGAACGATCATGCCCTTTAGCAGATCCTCCAGTCCCACCTTGGTATTTACTTTCACGAAGGTACGTGACCCCTCCATGCGCCACGCCTTCTCGCTGATCGTCGCCTGATCGGTGAGCTTGATCTTGCCGGATGCCAACTCCTTGAACACGGCATAGGCAGTCATCAGCTTGGTAAGGCTGGCGGGCTCCATGCGCTGGTCGGCATTGTTCTGCGCCAGGGTATCGCCGCTGTGAAAATCCATGAGCACATGGGCGCGCGCCGCGACAGCGGGCGGCGCGGGGATGGGTTGAGCGGGGGCTTGCGCTGGGGCGGGAGGAGCGTTAACCGGCGCGTCGGCCGCAAACAGGGCCCCAGAGAAGCATAACCACAACAGTATGAAATAAAGCGGTCTTGGCTGAAGCATCATGAATGTTGAGACCAGGAGGATTGGCTGCTTAGGATAGCAGTTTTTGCTGCCCCTGAGAAAGGGCACAGCCCGAAAGACCCGCTACTGATTTACGCGCTGAGGCGTTCCCAGGCCGAGCTTGGAGACAGTAACCGCCGCCTCGGCGGCCTCGGCGCTGCTCAGCATTGGTCCCAAACGCACACGGTACAATGTGGCCGTATTGATAATCTCCACCGTCGTCTGAACCAGTGTAGTAAGCCGATCGCGCAGCCGTTCAGCGTTGGCGCGGCTCTTAAAGACGCCTACCTGCAAATAGACCCGGCCGGCGCCCGCCGGTTTCGATATTGGTGGCGGCGCCGGAGGTGAAATTTCCTCGACATCTTCTTTAATAGGAGAAGCATCCGCCTCGATTCCAACCGGCGGCTGGCTATCCGCGCTTGCAACCAGCGGCATGGGCGCCCGACCGGGCTCGACCGGAATTTCGTAAGGGGGTGCCTCGCCTACTCTCGCCACCAGGCTGGGCAGTTGTTCACCAGGCTGAATCGCGCGCACCTCTACCAGGGCTGTGCCGGTGGGCAACACACCCAGTTTGCCGGCGGCGACGTAAGAAAGATCTATGATGCGCTCATCGTGAAAAGGCCCGCGGTCATTGACACGCACCACCAGATTCCGGCCGTTACTCAGATTAGTTACCAGGACATAGCTCGGCAACGGTAAGGTCTTGTGCGCCGCCGTGACGCCATAAAGATCGTAGGGCTCGCCGCTCGAAGTGCGCCTGCCGTGGAATTTAGTGCCGTACCAAGAGGCGACCCCACGTTCCACATAACCCGCACTGCTGCCTAAGGTATGGTAGAGGCGGCCATTCACCTCGTAGTAAGGCGGATTCCCGTACTTGCTGTAAGGCTCCATTTGCGGCTCGGGTTCCGGGATGGCATCGAAATCAACCTGCTGTAGCGGCGCGCCATCTGTCTCACCCCCTGCAGGAGGTACTGGCAGGCGTCCCGTCTGGCGCGGCGCGGTGCCGCAGGCGACTACAACAGTGGCAAGTAGTAAGTAGCAAAAAGCAAGAAACACCTTCTTGTTTCCCACCGCCTGGCGCTGATAGTTGGCTAATAAGTCACTCATCACTGCTTACCCCTAACGCCTCACCGCTCCTCACTCCTCACTCCTTACGCCTTCTCCGCCATCCCTGGCGAGACTTCAGCTCTCTTGGAGACCCCAGCCCGGCCTTCCTTGGCCGGGCGTTCGCGGCTCCTAAGCCCGCCGCTCACCCCTAGCCCCTAATCCCTAGGCCCTAGCCCCTGTTTTTTAATACTAATATGCTGGCTGAGTTGATAAACCGCCATGGCGTACAGGGCGCTGTGATTGTAGCGCGTGATGACATAAAAATTTTGCAGGCCGATCCAATACTCCATGCCGGACTCGGTTTCGAATTGCAGCAAACTGCCGAGTGCGTCCATGGGTGCCGGGTCGGAAGCGCGCACACCCTGCGCCTGTAATTGCGTGATACTCAACACCGGCTTCAGACCGTTTTCCAGCACGTCCAGATAGCGTTCGCCACTGATCTCGGCGCGGCTCACCACGGCCTTGCCCGCCTGCCAGCCATGCTCCTTGAAGTAATTCCCCACGCTGCCGATGGCGTCGCTGGTGTTAGCCCACAGGTCGCGCCTTCCATCACCATCAAAATCCACGGCGTAATTCCTGAAGCTGCTGGGGATGAACTGCGGCAAGCCCATGGCGCCCGCATAAGAACCCGTCAACGACAGGGGGGGGATCTTTTCCTCACGGGTAAGCAGCAGGTACTGCTCGAGTTCCTTGCGGAAAAAATCACTGCGCGGCGGATAATCGAAGGCCAGCGTTGCGAGCGCGTCCAGAACCCGGTAAGAACCGGTGTTCTTCCCGTAGCGGGTTTCCACACCGATAATCGCCACGATGATCTCTGCCGGGACGCCATAGGTCTTCTCGGCACGGGCCAGATCCGCGGCGTGCTCATCCCAAAACTCCACGCCGCCCTCGATACGCCCGCTGGTAAGAAAAATATCGCGGTATTCGTACCAGGGTTTCGCCTCGGCGGGACGCGAGATGGCCTCGATGATATCCGGCTTAAGCGCCGCCTGGCCAAACAGCGCGGCCAGTTCGGTGCGCTGAAAGTTGTGGCGGCTGACCATCTCATCCAGAAAGCCGCGCAACTCCGGCTTGCTCATTATACTGAGCGTATCCGCAGTCACGGCGCCGCAGAGCGTGAACAGCAACATTGCCAATCTAGTTTTCAATAGAGCCCTCGGGCGTGTAGCGATCTACGATGAGTGTGGATAGACATCAGGATACCGAAACCCGCCATCAGTGTCACCAGCGAAGTGCCGCCGTAGCTTACCAGCGGCAGCGGGACGCCGACCACCGGCATCAGCCCTATCACCATGCCGACGTTCACGAACACGTACACAAAAAACGTCAGCGACAGGCTCGCCGCCAGTAGCCGCGCATAGACATCCTGGGCACGCACGGCTATGTATACCCCGCGTAATACAATGAACAGATACAGTGTCAGCAGCAACAGGATACCGATCAAGCCAAACTCTTCGCCATAGACCGCGAAGATGAAGTCGGTGGTGCGCTCCGGCAAAAAGTCGAGATATGACTGTGTGCCGTTCAACCAGCCTTTGCCATACATCCCACCTGAACCAATGGCGATCGTTGATTGAATGGTGTGGTAACCCGTACCCAGCGGATCGTTCTCAGGGTGCAGGAAGGTGAAAATGCGTTGCCGCTGGTAATCATGCAGAAAGTACCACAAAACCGGCGCCACAACGGCCATCACCAGGCCAAATATTCCCACCAGCCGCCAGCTCATCCCCGCCCACAGTAAGACGAACGCGCCGGCGCAGGCCACCAGCAGCGCCGTACCTAAATCAGGCTGCTTGGCAATCAGCGCCGCCGGCACAATCACCATCAGCCCGGCCAGGGTAATTTGCCCGATAGTAGGAGGCAACGGCCTGTCCTTGAGATACCAGGCTACCATCATGGGCGTCGCGAGCTTCATGATCTCCGCAGGCTGAAAGCGGAACAGCTTGAGGTCCAGCCAGCGCTGCGCGCCCTTGCTGGTATCGCCAAAAACCAGTACCGCAACCAACAGGATTAGGCCTGCTACGAATAACCAGGGTGTCCAACTCTGCAAGAGATAGAGAGGAACTTGCGCAAGCAACAGCATCACCGCCAAACCTAAAGCCAACCGCTGGCCTTGCCTGACAAGAAGCTCTGCATCACCCCCTCCCGCACTGTACAAAATCACAAATCCCAGCGCCGAAACCAGAAGCAGCCCTAGCAACAACGGGATGTCTATATGGAATTTACGGGGCAGGTTCATTAGCGTGTTCTGGACTGATTAAAGAAACCGATTTACCGCGCGGGACGTGAAGGAAATATTTTCATCTCTATGCACCAAAAAAAACGGCATCGTGTTTCCACGATGCCGTTCCATGTGCTGCTTACTGCGAGTATTGCTTGTACTGCGACCTGGTTTTAGTACTTGCCAGGGGCCAAGGCAACGCCGCGGCGCTCCCAGACGTTGTAGGCGATGAGGTCAGTCATCTCCGCGCTATCAGCCTTCAACGCGGTACCTTCCAACAGGTTCTCGATGCACCAGTTCACCATTTCGTGGAACTGAGAGACTTTACCCAACTGCTTCTGGTATTTCGGGTAGGTCTCCGGGTGCATGTTGGCGCCGTTCGGGTGGCACTGGGCGCAGGCTACATTATTGCCTTTGATGCCACCGTGTGAAAGGTCATCACCTCTTTTTACCGAGGCGTCGAACTCTTCCTGGTACTTTTTGAGGGCGGCATCTGTGATCACCTCCGCCTGGACCGGCATGGTGACGGCCAGACCGAATGCCAAGGAGGCACACGCGGCGACGAGACTACTTGTACGTATTTTCATGTTATAGCTCCTTAACATTCTCTTAGTAGTGGGCCTTGGAAGGATTAGTGCTGTAGCCGACATCCTGGAACTTGCCGTCCCAAGCAACCTTACGCGGAGGATTGTCGAAGCCGATGATGTCCGCCTCGAACTTGTCACCACCGTTGGTGTTAATGAACACCCAACCCGTGGCGTCACGGAAATTGGCGATGTCAGCACGATTCATGGGCAGAATCAGTGTGGGCAGCGCATTCGGGGCCTGGGTGTAGGTGGTCGGATACGGCCACGGCCATGCGGTCGAGAAGTTCGACAGGAAGGCGATGTTGCCGATCTGGTTGGCTTGCGGTTGGTGAACGTGGTTGTACAGAACGGTGGAGCGCTTGAAGGGCTGCAACAGGGCCTGGATCTCTTCAGCATCTTCAGTCCAGAAGTTCCAGCCGGCGAAGATCTTTTGGATCGGGGAGTGCGAGAACACGATAACCGGGGTGTTCTTGTCTACCTTCTCCAGATCGCTCTTCAACCAGGCCAGACCTTCGGTGCCGAGACGGAAAGGAGAACCATTCGGGTTGTCCAGACGCTCCATCATGACCATGCGGCCCTTCGGGTCTTTGGCCCACTTGGCTTCCCACTCTTCCGATGCGCGGATGGTGGTCAAGGCGAGGAAGTGCACGCCCTTGTGATCGAAGCTGTAGTTGTCGGCAGGGATGCCATAGGTCTTGCGCGAGGCGGCGCCCATGTCGAGGAAGTAGTCATGCTCACCGTTGATGGCCTTCATCGGAACGCCGGCCTTGGAATACATCTCCATACCGTGATCCAACTCGGAGGGGATGCCCTGCTGGGCCATGTCACCACCGAAATAGCAGAAGTCGGGCTTCGGCTTCATGTTGGCCAGCTCGGAGATGGCGCGCTTGAAGCCGTTATCCCAGTTGGAGACGAACTTGGTGCCTTTGATCTGTTGGATGTGGGCGTCGGTGATCCAGGCGAAGGTAAAGCTGTCGGCAGCATTAGCCTGCTCGACCGTTACCAGACTCATCGGCACGATGCCTGTAGCGCCAGCGGCGGCCAGTGCACCTGCGCCTTTGAGGAAACTGCGGCGACTAGTGTTTATCATCATTTCTCTCCTGATTTATGAAATGTGGAAGTTTTTTAGAATGATTTTTTAGGTTAATCAATTACTTAAATCAATCCTAATGGTTTGGACTAAACCATGCTCAGATCTTATAGCGGCGCCGTTTAGTTTGTCAAGCGGTTGTAAGTCAAAACAAAAAGATATTTTTTAGAAACCGTCCAAACCGAAAATTAGCCCCGGCTAGACCACTTCACCGTATAAATCATGGAGGTCTGCGGCCCTGATCCTGACCTGGACAAAATCGCCAGAACGCAGTCCTGATGCGGGTTTCAGCCGCACCATCCCGTCCACATCGGGGGCATCGGAGGTGCTGCGCGCCACGGCCTCGTCGGCATGGATTTCATCCACCAGCACGGTTCGGACAGTGCCCACTTGCCGTTGCAACTTGGCCTTGGAGATCTCCGCCTGGGTCTCCATAAAACGTTCCAGGCGTTCTTGCTTGACTGCTTCCGGCACTGCGCCGGGTAGCTGATTGGCCGCAGCGCCCGCCACCGGCGAGTAGGCAAAACATCCTACACGATCCAGTTGCGCCGCGTGCAAAAACTCGAGCAGCTCTGCAAATTCCGTTTCGGTCTCGCCGGGAAAGCCGACGATGAAGGTGCTGCGCAGCGTGATCTCCGGACAGATCTCGCGCCAGCGTTTGATACGCGCGAGGGTGTTCTCGCTGCTGGCGGGCCGTTTCATGAGTTTGAGGATGCGCGGGCTCGCGTGTTGCAGGGGCACGTCGAGATAGGGCAACAGTTTACCCTGCGCCATTAGCGGAATCAGTTCATCCACATGCGGGTAGGGATACACATAATGCAGCCGCACCCACACGCCCAGTTCACCCAGGGCGCCGGCCAGTTCGGTGAGGCGCGTCTTCATCGGCCTGCCTTGCCAGAAACCCGTGCGGTAACGGACATCCACACCGTAGGCGCTGGTGTCTTGCGAGATGATGAGCAGTTCCTTCACGCCCGCCTTGACGAGATTTTCCGCCTCTTGCATAACCTCACCCAGCGGGCGGCTGACCAGATCGCCGCGCAGCGAGGGGATGATGCAGAAACTGCAACGGTGATTGCAGCCTTCGGAAATTTTCAGATAGGCGTAATGTTTCGGCGTGAGTTTGATGCCTTGCGGCGGGATCAAACTAATGTAGGGATCGTGCGGGGCGGGCAGGTGTTCGTGCACCGCGCTCATCACCTCTTGCAGGGCGTACGGGCCGGTGACGGCCAACACCTGCGGGTGCGCCTGGCGCACCAAGTCACCGCCCTCCTTCGCGCCCAGACAGCCGGTGACGATGACCTTGCCGTTTTCCGCCAACGCCTCGCCGATGGCG
>CAYUAZ010000064.1:0-10056 GCA_964442865.1 uncultured Gammaproteobacteria bacterium | reverse complement strand
AATGACTTGGCGCGCGGGTGGTAAAGACAGGTCGGGGGGAACTGGATGAACTCCAGGTTCGCGACGCGGCAGCCGGCACGCCAGGCCATGGCGATGCCGTCCCCGGTGGCGATGTCCGGGTTGCTGGTGTACAGGTAGGCCTTGCCCGCCCCGCCGGTCGCCAACACCACGAAGCGGGCGCTGAACACCTCCACCCGGCGCGCCTCACGATTGAGCACATAGGCGCCCAGACAACGGCCGTTGCTGTCCGGTGGCGCCAGGCCCAACTTTTTTGCGGTGATGAGGTCTATGGCGATGTGCTGCTCGAACAGCGCGATGTTCGGATGGTTACGCACCTGTTGTTCGAGGGTGGTTTCGATCTCGCGGCCAGTGGCATCGGCGGCATGGATGACGCGGCGGTGGCTGTGCCCGCCTTCGCGGGTGAGGTGATATTCGAGGCTCCCATCCGGCTGGGCCTCCTGGGTAAACGCTACCCCTTGGTCTATCAGCCACTGCACCACCTCTCTGCTGTGCTCTACGGTATAGCGCACGACCCGTTCGTCGCACAGTCCGGCTCCGGCAATCAGGGTGTCGCGGATGTGCGAGGCGATGGAGTCGCCCTTGTCGAGCACCGCCGAGATGCCGCCTTGCGCATAGAAACTCGCGCCTTCCCTGAGCGGTCCTTTGGTCACCACCGCGATGCGCGCATGCGGGGCGAGACGCAGCGCCAGGCTGAGTCCGGCGAGGCCGCTGCCGATGACGAGGACATCGAAATGGGGGTGTTGAGTCATGGAGGGGGTAGTCTAAGATTTCAGGTTTATGCAAGGCGCGGCTTTCGCCGGGCGCACAAGACCGACTATAATGATAAATGAGTGTTTTTGTCGAACTATATTGGATTTTTCAGGTCTATCCTGACTAGCAGAGCCCGACCAAGGTGATAACAAAAAGCCCCGTGGGGGAACAAAGTATTGACCAGGCCCTGGTTGAGCGGGTACAGCGTGGAGAGAAAAAAGCGTTTGATATCCTGGTGCTCAAGTACCAGCACAAGCTGGTCAAACTGATCTCGCGCTATATCCGTGATGCGAGTGAGGTCCAGGATGTCGCCCAGGAGGCCTTTATCAAGGCCTACCGGGCGCTGCCGAATTTTCGCGGTGACAGCGCCTTTTATACCTGGCTGTACCGGATCGCCATCAACACGGCAAAGAATTATCTGGTCGCCCAGGGACGCAGGCCGCCGGATGAAGATATTGATGTGGTGGACGCCGAGCAGTTCAGCGGCGCGATGGCGCTGAAGGACTATGCCACGCCGGAGCATCTTCTGCTGCGCGATGACATCGAGCAAACCGTAGCCCGGGTCATAGATCAGTTGCCGGAAGATCTGCGCACCGCCATCACGTTGCGCGAGCTGGAAGGCCTGAGTTACGAGGAGATCGCCGAGGTGATGGCCTGTCCGGTCGGCACGGTGCGTTCCCGGATATTCCGGGCGCGTGAGGCGATAGATAGTAAATTGAAACCGTTGTTGGAATCGAATTGAGAGAAGCATAAAGTCGCACCTTTTGCTTCTCGCCTTATCGTTAAACGAAGTAGGTGGTGATTATGAATATAGACGAAAACATTTCAGCATTGATGGACGGTGAGCTAAATGAAGCCGAAACCGCCCGTTTGCTGGATCAGTTACAGCGGGACGCCGGTCTGCGAACATGCTGGACTCGCTACCACTTAATCAGCGACACGCTGCGCAGCGATCTCACCGGCCACATCAAACACAACGTAGCGACTTGCGTCATCAAGGCCCTTGAATCCGAACCCATCCATCTTTCCCAGCGCCGCGCAACACCTCGCCCATCACGTTTTACCCCGCGCATTTTCAAACCACTGGCCGGTTTCGCCGTGGCCGCCTCGATCACCGCAGTGGCGGTGCTCAGCCTACAGACCTCAACGCCGCTGCAAACCGTATCCCCTGTCAATCTTGCTGGTTTGTCTGGCGCATCCCCGGTAGCGCAGGTTGCCAGTACCGCAGGCCGCTCACGCTGGAGCGCGGGCCGCCCGTCCGTGGAGTCCAAGCTGGACATCTATTTGGCTAACCACAATCAATATTCCATGTCTACCGAGATGCAGGGAATGATGCCTTACGTCCGGATAGTCGGGTATGAAACAAATCCCTAAGCTATTCATCATGCGTTTCTGGACAGTGTGCAGCACATGCCTGCTGGCGGGTTTGCCGTTACTCACGGCCAGAGCGGACATCGCCCCCGCCGCGCGTGAATGGCTGGAAAAAATGTCCTATGCGGCGCACGCCCTCAACTATGAGGGCGTCTTCGTCTACATCCACGACCGGCAGATGACCACCATGCGCATCACCCACCGCATGGATGCCGACGGCGAGCACGAGCAACTGGTCTCGCTAAACGGCGTAGGCCGCAGCGTGGTTCGCAGCAATAGCAAGGTGACCCGCCTACTCCCCGACGATAACATCTTGATGAGGAACGAGGGTCACTCGCGCCCGCCGTTTTCAGGGCTGGATGACATGCAACCTATCATCAGCGAGCTTGGTCAACACTATGATTTTTCACTGGCGGGGCAGGAGCGGGTCGCCGGTCAGCTCAGTCAGCAGTTGCTCATCAAGCCCAAGGATCAGTACCGCTATGGCTATGCCCTGTGGCTCCATAATGACACGGGGCTTTTACTAAAGGCGGATCTCTTGAGTGAGCAGGGTACGCCCCTGGAACAGATGATGTTCACCGAGATCAAGGTGTTTGATGTCCCTCCGCAAGGCGAGTACGAGAACCTCGGTGACCGCACCCCTGCTGCCAAGAACCATGAGCACAACTCCCTAGTCGCACGTTTAAAGCCTGATACCCGTTGGCGGGTAACCAAGATGCCGGCGGGTTTCAGGATGGGTGAGCATACCAGCCACCTGATGCCGCACAATATGCGGCCGGTGGAGCATCTGGTGCTGACGGACGGGCTCGCCTCGGTGTCCGTATTCATAGAAGAATTCGACGAGCGGGAAAAATTTGAAGGCCTGTCGCGGCGCGGCGCTGTGAACGCCTACGGCAGGGTCATTGACGGTCATCAGGTCACCGTGGTCGGAGAGGCCCCAGCGGCTACGGTAGAACTGGTCGGGCTGTCGGTTGGACGCCCCTAAACTGAAAGTACCGCTTTAGATCCACCTCTTAATCTTTATCTTAGTTAACCCTGCGGAGCATTCATGAAACACCCATTGTCACGCACACCCTTCGCTTCGATCATCAGCGCTGTATTGCTGTTGTTTTCCGTAGCCGCCCAGGCGCGCGAGCTGCCTGACTTTACCACGCTGGTCGAACAATACGGCCCCTCGGTGGTCAACATCAGCACCACCCAGAAGATCAAACATCCGCAGTCGCGCCAGATGCCGAAAATGCCGCAGATGCCCGATCTTCCCGAGGACAGCCCGCTCAACGATCTGTTCCGGCACTTTTTCGAGGACCGCCCCGACGGCCCGCCCCAGGATTTTGACGCCCAATCCCTGGGCTCGGGTTTCATCATCTCGGCGGAAGGCTATGTGCTCACCAACAATCACGTGGTGAAAGGCGCCGACAAGATCCTGGTCCGCCTGAGCGACCGCAGGGAACTGGTGGCCCAGGTAATAGGCACCGACCCGCGCAGCGACATCGCCCTGCTCAAGATCAAGGCCGAGAACCTGCCGGTGGTGAAGATCGGCGATCCCTCCAAGATGAAGGTCGGCGAGTGGGTGTTGGCCATCGGTTCGCCGTTCGGCTTCGACCACTCCGCGACCGCCGGCATCGTCAGCGCCATCGGCCGCAGCCTGCCCACCGAGAGTTACGTGCCCTTCATCCAGACCGATGTCGCCATCAACCCCGGCAACTCGGGCGGGCCCTTGTTTAACCTCGACGGCGAGGTGATCGGCATCAACTCGCAAATCTTCAGCCGCACCGGTGGCTTTATGGGTTTGTCGTTCGCGATTCCCTCTGATGTGGCGATGGACGTCGTCGAACAATTGAAGTCCAAAGGCCACGTCACACGCGGCTGGCTCGGCATCATCATTCAAGACGTCACCCGCGACCTCGCCGAATCCTTCGGCATGACCGATCCGCGCGGTGCGCTGGTGGCGCGCATCCTGCCCGGCGGTCCTGCTTCGATGGCGGGCATCCAGGTCGGCGATATCGTCACCGACTTTGATGGTAAGCCGGTGATCGAATCGGCCAATCTGCCCAAGCTGGTCGGCCGCAGCAAGGTCGGCTCCGAGTATGAACTCAAATTGATCCGCAACGGCAAGCCGGTAACCCTCAAGATCAAGCTCGCGGAACTGCCCAAGGAAGAAGAGCTTAAACTTGCGCAGGGCGCACCCAAGACGGCTGAAGCCAATCGCATAGCCATCACGGTTGCCGACCTCACCGCCGAGCAACGCAAGCAGCTAGACGCCAAGAACGGCGTGCTGGTGCAGCAGGTGGACAGCGGCCCGGCGCAGCGCGCGGGCATCCGGCGCGGCGACGTGATTCTCAAGATCAACAACCTCGAGATCAAGGATAGCAGCCACTTCAGCGAAGTGGTGAAGGGTCTGCCTGTGGGGGCTTCAGTCCCGGTGCTGGTACAGCGCGGCAACGGCGCCTTGTTCCTCGCCCTGAAAATTACTAAAGAGGACGAGCAATAACACAGCCTGCCAGCGTTGTAAAAGCGTGCACCGCAGAGGACGCAGAGGAGAAACTAAATTGCATTGCTCTGCGATCTCAGCGGTAAAACGTTTTTATTGTGAAAGTTTAAGCCGCCCCAGAGCTTGACCCATCCGTACGGCGCTCTCGGCGGCGAGGCTGGGATTCCAGATAACGTCGGCCGATTCAAATAGCACGATCACGGTGGAGCCCATGTTGAAGCGGCCCAGTTCCGCGCCGCGCTCGATAACGGTATTCTGGAGCTGATAATCCCAGTGTTGCAAACTGCTGCGGTAGGGCGGGGTGATGGCTCCCGCCCACACCGTTTCGATACTCCCCACAAATAATGCGCCGACCATGACCACGGCCATCGCCCCGATCCCGGTGTCGAAGATCGCCGCGACCCGCTCATTGCGCGCGAACAAACGGGGGATGCCGCGCACGCTCAGCGCGTTGACGCTGAATAAACGGCCCGGCACATAGACCATCTCGCGCAACCGGCCGGTGACGGGCATGTGTATCCGATGATAGTCCTTGGGACTGAGATAAAGCGTCGTGAATTGCCCGTTCAAAAACGGCGCGGCGCGCTCCGGGGAACCGCCCAGCAACTCCAGAACGGTGTAGTCCCGTCCCTTGGCCTGAATGATCCGTCCTTCCGCGATCCCACCGATCTGACTCACCACCCCGTCCACCGGGCAGGCAATCTCATCTAATCCTGTAGCGATAGGCCGCGCCCCGGCTTTAAGCGCACGCGTAAAAAAGCTGTTGAAGTTTTCATACATCAGTGGGTCAGGCTGTGCGGCGACCTTCATGTCCACTCCATAGCGGCGGATGAACCAGCTTATCTGCCAGTCCTTCCACACACGCAGGCGCGCGCGCGTGAGCAGATACATGAGCCGCGACAGCAGGTGCTGCGGCAACAGGTAATGCGGGAGGATTTTTAACCAATCGTTGGACATTGGGTATCGTTTTTACCTCAGAGGCCGCTGAGGAAAATCAAAACGGTATATTTGTATCCCTCCGCGCCCTCTGCGGTAAATCGTTTGTATCCTCATCGCTCGCTACTGCTTCTTAGGCCGGAAGGCGACCAGCACTTCAGGATTCGTCTCCAGATACGGCCCGCCGATGAGATCAATACAGTATGGCACTGCCGGAAATACGGCCTGCAAGCAATCTGCGATGGACGAGGGCTTGCCGGGCAGGTTGATAATAAGCGTCTTGCCACGGATACCCGCGATTTGCCGGGAGAGTATTGCGGTGGGTACCACTTTCAGCGACACCGCGCGCATTTGCTCGCCGAAGCCATCCAGAATCTTCTCGCACACCGCTTTGGTCGCTTCGGGCGTGATGTCGCGCGGCGCAGGGCCGGTGCCGCCGGTAGTGACCACCAGGCAACAGCCCTGCGTGTCGCACAAGTCCTTGAGCGTTTCCTCGACCACCGGCTGCTCATCGGGGATTACACAGGAAAATGTCTCCCACGGTGTGGCGAGTATCTTTTTTAATTGCTCGCGTATCGCGGGCCCGCCCAAGTCTGTATAGACGCCTTTGCTTGCGCGATCAGAGACGGTGACGATGCCGATGCGTACAGTTTGAGTTGTCATTAGGGTGTGTCGTGCGTGGTGAGTAGGTGTTGTATCTGCAGCTGTGCGAGATCTTCGGGACGGTCCACATCCCGGCGAGGAGCGAGTTCGCGCCAGCGCCATTGTAGCCGTTTCAGCCGCTCGCGGGTAACGGCAAGCACTTCGCCACTGCCCCACGTTATGTCTTCAAACAGGAGCGGCGCGGCCTTACGCAAACCCAACAACACATAACCGCCGTCCTCGGCAGGGCCGATAACCGCATCAAATCCGTCCTGTAGGGTATCCAGCGCCATGCGTAAATCCTGAGTGGTGAGGGTCGGGCAATCCGTCCCGATAATTACCGCATAAGGGCCCTGTTGCAAGACACTATCAAAAGCGTGCGCCATGCGCGCACCCAGATCGTCGCCCTGCTGCTGATGCAGGGTGACACCGAAATCCTTACTGCATTGTGCAAAAAATGGATGGCTGGTGTCAGGACTGCACCATAGGTCTACCGGGCAGAGCCCAGATCCCACCGCCGTCGCAATGCAATGCCGCGTCAGTGTAGCGTGCAGCGCGGCCGCGCCCTGCGCGCCCAGCGCCGGGATGAGACGGGTCTTGACCGCGCCCGCGACGGGCGCCTTGGCGAACACCATGATGCGTGCGTCAGCGTTCATGATGACGAATAATAGCGCCGCACCAGGTCTCTCGGGTCTGCGCCCAGCGCATAGGCCAGCCGCAATCGCCACATCAAAAAAATCGTGCGCGAAATGCCACGCCGTTCCCAGCGGCGGCTGGAGGTGATGACCCGTTCGCGCACACAAAACGGCCGGCCGTGCCGCTTGAGGGCGCGGCTGATGGCGATGTCCTCCATCAGGGGGATATCGGGGAATCCGCCCACCTGTTCAAACAGATCGCGGCGCACAAAGATCGCCTGGTCGCCGGTGGCGATGCCCGTCAGCTGGGAGCGCACATTCATCAGGGTCTCGACCACGCGCAGCAAAGGGTGACTCCCCGACAAGCGCACGTCAAAGCGTCCCCAGAGGGCGCCGGTCTGCGCCAGTCCTGTGCGGACCACACGATCCGCGCCCTCCGGGAGTAGCGTATCGGCATGTAGAAAAACCAGGACGTCACCGCACGCCGCCGCCGCTCCGCAATTCATCTGTCGCGCGCGGCCGCGCGCGCTGTGCAGCAGTTGATCGGCGAACGGCGCCGCCAGACTGCACGTGGCATCGGTACTGCCGCCATCCACGACGATCACCTCATGCCCCGCTGCGCGCTGGGCTTGTAAGCCGGTCAGGGTCGAGACGATAGCCGTGGCCTCATTGAGCGTGGGGATGATAATGGAGAGGCCGGGTGCGGCGTCATTCATGGGCTGCATGATAAACGAAAGCCTGAGGTGGCGCAGGCATAGCACACATGGAACCCGGCCCATAGCGGTGTTACAATGGCGACCCTGTCCGTATGGCGCCAAGCAAGGGATGGCAAAGAAGCGTAGGGTTGCCCTCATCCCCATCCCTTCTCCCAGGGGGAGAAGGGGGCGAGCCGAGGCGCTACGCGCACTTGTATTATTTGGGGCGGTAGCTCAGCTGGGAGAGCGCTGCGTTCGCAATGCAGAGGTCGGGAGTTCGATCCTCCTCCGCTCCACCATTCAGCAGTCCATCCAGTAGTCCGATAAAGTCCAATGTAGTCCTAAAGCCCGCATCACAGCGGGCTTTTTCTTTGGTTTCGACTTCACATCTTGTCCGATAAAATCCGATGTAGTCCATTGACATACGACGGTAAGTGACGGTAACCTTGGCGGTAAGTGACCTACCGTCAAGAGGAGTTACCGTCAAATGCCCCTAACTCTTACGTTTTCAGAAAATAACCCAAGCAGCTTAGGATTTTGATATAATGCCGACTGTGCTGACGATCTCTGGACTGCGGGTGGTGGTTTACCCAAACGATCATCGCCCGGCCCATGTCCACATCATCGGGAACGGTTGCGAAGCGGTGTTCAACCTGCACTGCCCGAAAGGGCCGCCAGAGCTGCGCGAAAACTACGGATTCTCGCGTAAAGACCTAGCTAAGATCGGTGGCGAGTTGGCCGCTAATCTGGTGGGCCTATGTAGCGATTGGAGACAAATACATGGACATTACTGACAAAACTTTTAATCAGGCCAATCGCCGGGCTGCGGCTTCGACCGCGGCTTACCCGGCCGTGGTATCAGTGCGCTATGACCGCCGCGTTGCTCGGATTATTATTGCGCTCGCCTCTGGGTTGGAGTTGGCGTTCTCACCCAAGCATGCGCAGGGGCTGGAAAATGCCCACCCGGCCGACCTCACGGATGCTGAAATTACGCCGTCTGGCCTTGGCATTCACTTTCCGCGTCTGGACGCTGATATTTACATCCCTGCCTTGCTGGAGGGTTTCCTTGGCTCGAGGCACTGGATGGCGGCAGAGATCGGCAAGATCGGTGGTAGGGCCTCGACAGAAGCCAAGGCGGCGGCAGCTCGGCAGAATGGGAAGCTCGGCGGACGGCCAAGGAAGTCGAAGGGCTTAATACCGACATGCCCCTAACTGACATCGCGGTACGTAACGCTAAATCCGCTAAGAAGCCAGTCAAGCTATCGGATGAAAGAGGGCTGTATCTGTTGGTGACCGCCGCCGGTGGCAAGTGGTGGAGGTTTGATTACCGCTTTTCAGGAAAACGGAAAACGCTTTCGATGGGAGTCTATCCTGATACTGGCCTAAAGGACGCGCGTGGACGCCGGGACGAAGCCCGTAAGTTGTTGGCCGATGGTATAGACCCTGGCGAGCATCGCAAGGTGCGGAAGGCCGTGAAGTTGGAGCGGACGTCGAATAGCTTTGAGGCGGTGGCCCGCGAGTGGTTCGCCAAGCATTCCCCGAACTGGGCAACGACTCACTCCGACAAAATCATCCAGCGGCTGGAGAAGGATGTTTTCCCCTGGCTTGGTGGCAAGCCGATTGCTGAAATAACCGCACCGGGACTGCTGACGGTGTTGCGCCGGATTGAAAACCGGGGAGCGCTGGACACTGCGCACCGGGCACATCAGAACTGTGGACAGGTATTTCGCTATGCCGTGGCAACCGGACGCTGTGAGCGCGACCCCTCCGGCGACCTTCGCGGCGCGCTGGCGCCGGCCAAGCATGAGCATTTCGCGGCAATCACTGAACCGTTGGCGGTGGGCGAATTACTCCGGGCAATAGACGGATTCCAGGGCACCTTCATTGTGCAATGCGCATTGAAGCTGGCCCCCTTATTCTTTGTACGCCCTGGCGAACTACGGAAAGCAGAATGGCAACAATTCGACCTTGAGAAAGGCGAGTGGCGCTTTTTCGTTACAAAGACCAAGAGCGAGCACCTTGTCCCTTTGTCATCGCAAGCGGTAGCGATCCTGCAAGAACTTCACCCCCTGACCAGTACCAGAAAATTTGTGTTCCCCGGCCGTGATCCGAAAAAGCCCATGAGTGAAGCGGCGATAAATGCCGCCCTACGCCGCATGGGCTACGACACCAAAACCGAGATTACCGGACACGGATTCCGGGCGATGGCGCGGACAATCCTTCATCAAGAACTAGGAATAAAGCCGGAAGTGATTGAACACCAACTTGCGCACCGTGTCCCCGATGCCCTGGGCACCGCGTACAACCGGACAAAGTTTTTAACGGAACGCCGGAAGATGATGCAGCAATGGGCGGACTATCTGGACAAGTTGAAGGCTGGGGCTGAGGTAATACCGATACGCGGGTATCAGGCATAATACTGCATAGTTTGCCGACTGCGGCAGTTGTAAAGAAATCCTTTACTACTGACCCGGAGCCGGTTCAAGCAAGGCCGTTATACCCTGCCTTCGTTCAC
>CAYUAZ010000063.1:0-10070 GCA_964442865.1 uncultured Gammaproteobacteria bacterium | reverse complement strand
CGAAAAGCAAAAACGTGGTTTTTGCTTTTCTCCATTTTACAAACACTTCCGTGTTTGTAAAATGGCGGTGCGTCCCTACACCGCAGGAACCTCTGATTTAATCAGAGGTTCCTAAAAGTCCATAACCTGTTGCCTAAAAACGTCCAAATCAATATGACGCCGGTGGCGATCACCTGACTCAAAAGATAATGCAGCTTAAAAAATTCAATCGCCACGGTCATCATCATGGAGTTTATAGCGAGGCCTATAAAGGCAATTACAAAGAACTTCAGTATTGCCTGCTTGTGAGGAATATCGCTTTTGAACGTGATCTGGTAGTTCAGGAAATAGTTCACGAAGCCCCCTACAATGAAGCTGTGAACAGAAGCTGTTACCGGATCGAATTTGAAGAATTGAACCAACAGAATAAGCGTGAGGTATTGGGCGGCGGTTCCTATCGCACCGACCCCTGCGTAGCGGATAAACTGCGTTATAAAATTCAGGGGGACGCCGTCTGCCGGGAAACCAAGGGCTGCTTTGGATGCCTTAGTTGGTTTTGTCCCCACGATACCCCCCGTCAGACACCTTACTTATCCTTCACTACTGAACGCCAGCGCTATTATAGCACTTCGATGCGCCTTAGATCCTGCCTGGACAACAGCCTTGGTGTCTCCATCACAGCAATCAACAACAGTAAATAAAACAGCAGCGTAAGTCTCGGTGCATCGAGCGGGCTGTTCACCACCCCCACCACCAGCATACCCCCCAGCGCGGCCAGGACTGCGCCGAAAAACAGTTCACCCTGACGCATTCTACTCACTAACCTCACCAGAGCGGCAACGACTAACAACCCGGTTGCTAGTACGCCCATCAAGCCTTGCTCAAAGAATAGATGCAGCCAGAGATTTTCAATGTGCCAGGGCAAGTGATTATCGGTCGAAAACAGCCAGCGCGCGTTCCCTTGTGAAAAATCGCCGTTGCTGATGAGATCAACTCCATCCGGTCCTATGAGTTGCACATTATCCACATCCACCACCGTATGCGGTTGCGGAGCGTAGAGCGACAGTTTGATCGGGCGGCGCAGGAGCCGCTGGCCAGCACCGGTCTCGCTCGAATCAAAGGCGACAACATGCCGCTCCCAGTCCTGATTAAATTTCTCTTTGCTGAGCCACACGCAGCGGTAAGAATACAGTAGCCATTTCTCGCATACCGGCACAGACAATAGCGCGCCGGGAGTTGTACTGCGGGTGTCGAACGACAAAAGGTAGCTCTGGTGGGGATTCAGAGCCACAGCCTGATTGAGGTAAAGCGCATCGCCGGAATACAGCCGCAGAAAGGTATTACCATTTTCCGTTTCGTAACGATAGGTGGCCGGCACAACTTCTTCGGAATTTTTTTGGTAATAGATCTGCGGGTAACGACCGAGCCCCATACCGAACCATTGCGTCAGCCCATCCTTATCCATCATACGCAGTGCGTCACTCCAGTGCGCAGTTCTGATACCGATGTCTTTGCCGGTTTGGCTGAAACGGGCTTGCATGTATCCGCCTTGATATACCGCCAGCGTTGCCGCGCCTATCGCCGCCACCACGACGATGACGGCGGCGGCGACTCTCGATATTTTCATCTCCCTGTACTTGATCATCTGCAGCATAACGGCCACGCTAAACACGACCGCTGTCACAGCGAATGCCAGGTAGGCGCCCCTTGAGTAGGTAACTAGCAGAGCATAACTGCCGAGGCCCACCAGTAATAACGCGGCGCCACGCGCCCAGTGCTTTTGCGTAGTAACGAGCCAGAGCGCGGCAAACGGCAACGCGGCACTGAGATAAGCATCTAAATAAGCCCCACCGACGTGCATCCCGGAGAAAGTGGCGCTGATGCGGTAGTCGCTGGCGAAGTCGAATAACCCCGGGAAAACCAGCCTCTCCCACAACGCTACGGCGCTTACCGCAAACAAACCCAATGCCATACCGGCCATAAAATATTTACCAACCTCCACTCCTTGCCTCATGGCATACAGCCAGAGCGGGAACAGCGCCACCGCCCAGACAAAACCTTTAAGAATCCTGACGGCGTTATAATGGCTGTAGTAGTTAGAAAAGGCGTTGGCGTCCAGCGCTTGCCAGGGCAAAAGTCCGGTCAAGGCACTGATGCCATAAGACGCCGCTACCAATAACAGCAGTGCCACAGAGATTTTAGATATGTCTGTATGCCATGCAGTGGGGAGCTTCCATAGTCCCACCGCAAGCGTAACCAGAACGAACAGATCAAACTCATCCAGAAAGAACCAACCTGTCCAAGGCGCGAGGTCCAGTGCGGGGAGTAGGGCGGGAATGACGATCAGCCAAAGCGCCGGCCACCGCCACAGTAACAGCCCATACAAAATCAGCGCCGCCCCCAACCAAGCGGGCTGCAGCGGATAATACAACAGAGCGGTGGGGACAGCCGCAGCCGCGAGCAGCGCCACCAGGCGCAATGCCATGCGCCCCAGGTCGAGGCCCTTGGTGATGTGATGCGCCATGACATCGACCTTGACTGCCGACATCTTATCCGGCCCTTGCATAAACCAGCGGGCCATCATATTAGCGAGTGTGTAGGCAAAGCCCGCCGCCAGTGCAGCGATGAGAAGATCCGTCGGATCCGGCCGTTTAGCCTCCAGGAACAACTTGCCCGATTCTATCAACAGCGCGATGAACGCGCCGATCAATCCTGCCGTCAACCCACCGGCGTTTCGAGAATAATGAACCCGGCGTTGTGACCAAGCCCAATAGCCGATACCCGCAGGCAGATACATTGCCACGTTGACCAGAAGGCTACGCAAGGCTGTGGCTTCACTTGTGTAGTAGTGATAATAAAATGGGATGAATCGCAGCGTATCGAGCTTGGCAAGCGCCTTCTCGATGCTGATCCAATCGGCGCTAAACCAACCACTGACCAGCGCCAAACCGAGCAAATATACGGGCAGCATCAATAACACGACGAGGCGTAAATAGCCCTTGAAACGGCCGAAATTGGCCACGGTGGCGAAGTTGAATAGCTTCAATCCAGCCGCTACACCTGCGGCGCGTGTCAGTACTGAGGAACCCTCGCTGACCCCCGAAGCGAGAAACAGTTGCAGTGTCTCGATGGCGAGGCCGAGCAATGCACCGAGCAATAATGCCGGAAACAACCCACTGCGTGGTTTAGCAAGGTACTTACCAAATAGAGCTCCCAATGGTGCGACGGCAACGGCTTCCGCCATAAGCTTTACCAGACATAACAACCGGCTGTCACAGGATGCCGGCCAAAAACTCAAACTGTCCGCAGCATGGGTTAATTTCCCTGAAACCTCCGAGGCTGACACCAGGAAGTCATAGGGGAACAAACTGATCGCGAGATAGCCCAGCGCATACAGCACCATCAAAGCACGCATGGCATTGGGGCCACCCACGGCCACTTCAACCCCCAGCCGCGTGAGTCTTTTGCCAGCTATCTGCCACAGCAAAATCCCGCTCGCTGCACCCAATAGCTCAGCGATGAGATCGTTGAGAGACACGGTACGAGGCGGGAAAAATTGCTGGCTGAACTCGACGCCAAGGGCAACTAGCGCGGAAAAGACGAACACCAGCAGGGCGGCAACAAGGGTTCCAATGAGCGATCTACTCCCGCTCCCCAGCAAAGCCGCCCCTATGAATCCCAGCGGGATGTACAACAGGATGTTCGCCACCCAGTCGGCGCGTGATCCAACCCCTAATCGCAAATAAGGGATGTTGGTAAAAGACCGCCAGGCCTCGGCGAGCGGACGATAATGGAAATCCAGCGGCACCAGGCTGCCGTATATGATAAACGCCAGATAGATCAAACCGGCATAGAAGAGCCTGCGGCCCGCTATCAGAGCGTCGCTCCGAGGCGCCAAGTGGTTAAGCTGCAGCTTGCCTTCTGCAGTCATTTTGTACCATGGTTGACGCGGCGTCTTACTTAACATACGGATCTACCTAAACGAACAAAAGATTTAACTTTTAAGCACAATGGTCGAAACCGGTTGGCCATCAATCGCCCCCCCCCAGCAAAAGGCGCACATTCTCAGAACTGTTTTTCCATTATGCGCAGCCCTTCAAACATAGGGGTTGCCCGGCATGCGTTAACCTATTAGAATCAAGCGGATAATAATCATATTTTACCCGCTTTTATCTGCGATAACTTGACGATGTCGCCTGGGGCCAGCCACGCGGACCCGAATAGGTGATATATAGGATCTCATGACTGCCCTTCCCCCTCCCCACGGTGGCAAACTGACTGAGCTGTTAGTCTCTCCGGCCGAGGCCGCTCGATATAGGACCGCCTCCAAGGACTTTCCCTCCTGGGATCTCACCGCCCGTCAGCTTAGCGATCTGGAACTCTTGTTAACCGGCGCGTTTTCACCGCTGACGGGATTCATGAATCAGGCCGACTATGCAAGCGTGCTCCAGCACGGCCGGCTTGTGACGTACAGGGATGAACTAATGTCGGTCGCTCCCGGCGTCCTGCCTCCCGCGACATTGGCAGGACCCTTCGCTAGCGCTCTTCCCTGTACGGCACGGCAGGCAGAGCCTGCCCCGGACTCGATCCGGGGACGCCGGGAGCGACCAAATGGCCTGCTCTGGCCGATACCTGTTACGCTCGATGTGACGGAAAAATTTGCCGAGGGTCTCTCGGCGGGCCAGCACATCGCATTGCGTGACGCCGAAGGCGTGCTGCTTGCCGTGATGCAGATCACGGACATCTGGAAGCCAGATAAATCACTGGAAGCCACGCAACTCTATGGCACTCAGGACAGTAACCATCCGGGCGTGCATTTTCTGCTCAATCAGACTCATCCCGTTTACCTGGGCGGTCGTGTCTTCGGCATCGAACTGCCAGCCCATTATGATTTCATTGATCTACGCCTCACGCCGAGAGAAGTGAGAGAGGCGTTCACTCGGGCCGGCTGGCGCAAGACGGTCGCCGTACACACGCAGCAGCCCATGCACCGTGCCCAGATCGAAGCGGCCACGCTCGCAGCAGGGATGGCTGAGGCAAATCTCTTTATCCATCCCATAGCGGGGCCGTCGAAGCCGGGAGACGGCGGGCATTACACCCGCATGCGCTGCTACGAACAGACCTTAAGATATTACCCAGAAGCCACCGCGCTGCTCGCATTGCTGCCCCTATCACTGCGTCATGCGGGCTCGCGCGAGACGCTATTGTTCGCCATCATCCGCAAGAATTTCGGCTGTTCCCATATCCTCATGCTGGATTCGCCGGAGCGTGCCGAATACTCAGATCAGCCGCTTTCCGGAGATCAAGAAGAGTTGGGCATTGAGATTGTACCTGCACACAACATGCTCTACGTGGAGGAGCGCGCGGAGTATCTCCCCGGCGATCAAGTAACGCCCACGCAACGGGTGCTTGCTCTTTCCAATGCTGAATTGACGAGAAGGCTCGCGGAGGATCTGGAGATTCCCCAGTGGTTTTCCTATCCGGAGATCGTGGCGGAGTTGCGCAGGATTCATCTTCCGAAATACAGACAGGGCGTCACCCTGTTTTTCACCGGCCTGTCCGGCTCGGGAAAGTCCACCATCGCCAGGGCGCTGCTCGCCAAGCTGATGGAACTCGGCAATCGCTCGGTGACATTGCTGGACGGAGACGTGGTCCGCAAACATCTTTCCAGCGAGCTGGGGTTCTCGCGGGAACACCGGAACTTGAATATCTTGCGCATCGGTTTTGTGGCGAGCGAAATCACCAAGCACGGCGGCATTGCGATTTGCGCGCCGATTGCGCCTTATGAAGCGACGCGCAGACAGGTCAGAGAAATGGTGACTGCCTGCGGCGGCTTCATCGAGGTGTATGTCTCCACCCCGCTGGAGATCTGCGAAAGCCGCGACCGCAACGGTCTCTACGCCAAGGCCAGGGCGGGATTGATCAAGGAATTTACCGGCATCAGCGATCCCTATGAAGTACCTCATGACGCAGAAGTGGTCATAGATACCCAGGATTACTCTCCTCTGGAGGCGGCGCAATTGGTGTTAAATAAATTGTCCATTGAAGGCTATCTGCGTTAATGCCGCACCATGTAGAAACTTCACCCGGCTTCGCAGGGTTATGATAAATAAGACCAACATATTGGTTGCAGGCGGTGCCGGGTACATTGGCTCCCACATGGTGAAGGCATTGAACGCCATGGGCTTCTCTACGATCACGCTGGACAATCTGTCCAATGGTTATCTTGATGCTGTGGTGGCAGGTGAATTCATCCAGGGTGATCTGGCTGATTGCGCACTTCTTGAGCGTTTATTTTCGCAGCACAAGATCGATGCGGTGATGCATTTTGCCTCCTACATAGAGGTGGGAGAATCAGTCAAGAATCCGGCCAAGTATTATGAAAATAATGTGGTCAACACCCTTAATCTTCTTAACGCGATGGCTGTTCACGAAGTAAGGAACTTCATTTTTTCGTCGAGTGCCGCAGTTTACGGCGAGCCCATTCAAATTCCGATCAACGAAGATCACCCGAAGAACCCCATCAATCCCTATGGGCGCAGCAAATGGATAGTGGAGCAAATGCTTGCTGATTACGCTCACGCTTATGGACTGAAATCGGTCAGCTTGCGATACTTCAATGCAGCCGGCGCCGATCCGGATGGGAAACTGGGGGAGCGACACCAACCCGAAACGCACCTGATACCCTTGATATTACAGGTGGCATCGGGACGGCGGGAGGCCATCCAAGTGTTCGGCAGAGATTATGAAACGCCGGATGGAACCTGTATCCGCGACTACATCCATGTGCAGGATCTTTGCGAGGCGCACCTGCTGGCCTTAAACCGCGTGCTTGGAGGAGGACGGAGCGCCGCGTATAATCTTGGTAATGGAAATGGCTTTTCGGTACAAGAAGTCATTGATGCGGCCCGGGCAGTCACGGGTCGCCCCATCCCGGTTCAGGATAGTCCGAAACGCGACGGCGATCCGGCGTGTCTCGTTGCTGACTCAGCACTTGCCCGCCGGGAACTCGGCTGGGAACCGCGGCTCGGCGACCTAAAAACCATTATCGGCCATGCCTGGGAATGGGAACAGAAAATCGGTCAGCAACCCAGTCCGGGCAGGAATGGCTAAACCCGGAATTCGCCACCGAGCTGAAAGTGGTGCGTGCCCTGGGACTGAAGCTGTATGCTGAAATCACACATGTGAAAGTCTAAGACGACATTGACGTCGCTATCCGCTATGGGAGCGGCTTTAGCCGCGAAATCTGAGAATTAGTGCCCGACCCTATGGACCCCATTGACCTAGCGAAAAATAAATAACTTGTTGCAAAAGGTTGCCTTATGGTGCAAAGTAGGATTTTTATGGGAGGGTAAATGTTATGTCTACAGCGCTTAAATTGTCTGATGAATTGATTGAGCTGGCGAAGCCGCACGCAGCGGCCAAACAGCGTTCCGTGCCGAAGCAAATTGAGTATTGGGCGCGTTTGGGTAAGGTGGTCGAAGACAATCCAGAGCTACCCTTACAGTTCATCCAAGACACGCTGCTAGGGCTTGAAGAAGCAAAGGCCGGGCAACTCTCTGAATACAAATTCGGTGCGTGATAGCTTTGAACATCAGAACAACGCCGTCCTTTGATAAGGCCGTGAAAAAGCTACATGCCCAAGGTAAAAAAACGGTCGATGATGCTGTGCACAAGATCATGGCAAAGCCAACTATCGGCGAGGCCAAAAAAGGAGATTTGTTGGGCGTGAGTGTTTACAAATTCAAGATCAACAAACAAGAAGTTCTTTTATCGTATAGCGTTGGCCGTGATGAATTGTTGCTGATTGCGTTAGGTTCGCATGAGAATTTTTATCGTGATATGAAGCGATGAAGCCCGGGCAATCAATCACTTCACCACTGCTGTAGTACTTGGAAAAACATGATCAACGTCATCAAAAACATCACCGACTACCGCGAACTCATCGCCGTCCTGGCATGGAAAAACATCGCCGTTCGCTACAAGCAGTCCTACATGGGCATCCTTTGGGCGGTGCTCAAGCCCATCGTACTGGTGCTGATCTTCATGGTGCTGCGCAGCATCGTCGGCATTGACAGTGGATCCATCCCCTATCCCGTGCTCACCTACTCGGCGTTGACCATCTGGATCTTCTTCCAGGAATCCGCCTCGGAAGGGGTCTCCAGCGTGGTCGGCAACGCCAACCTGATCCGCAAGATCTACTTCCCGCGCGAGGTCTTTCCGCTGACCAGCGTGATTACCAAATTAGTGGAACTGTCCATCAGCCTCTTCATACTCGCCGCTCTCATGGCCTGGTATGGTATCGTCCCCACCTGGCAGATCCTTTGGCTGCCCTTGCTGGTGCTCTACGCGATGCTGGCTGCCCTCACCATCGCCTTCATCGGCGCGGCCCTCAACGTCTATTACCGCGACGTAGCCACCGCCCTGCCCGTGCTGCTCTCCCTCATGATGTACATGTCACCGGTCATCTACCCTCTGGTGCTGGTCAAAGACAAGTTGCTGGTACAACAAGCCGCCGGCGAATGGTCGGACACACTCTATACCCTGTTTACCCTCAACCCTCTGGCCGGCCTGATAGACGCCTTCCAGAACGTCACCCTGCGCGGCCTGGCGCCGGATGCCAGCGCCATTCTGCCCGGCCTGGTTCTCACGCTGATACTATTGCCGTTCAGCTATCTGTATTTCAAACGCGCCGAATCGTATTTCGCGGATGTAATTTGACAGCAGGGATTAGGGGATAGGGTATAGCGATTAGGCACTATGACTGAACAAACATGACGCTATGTCCTATACGCTACCCCCTATTCGCTATCCTCTAATTTTATTGTGTTTTACCGATTGATGCTATAGAATCATCGCATCATGACATCAATTAAGGAAGTTCCTTAAATGAGAACAACGCTAGATATAGATGAAGATGTACTGGTAGCGGCAAAGGAGCTCGCCAGGCGTCAGAATTTGTCGGCTGGAGAGGTGGTGTCTCAGCTGCTGCGGAAGGCGCTGACCGGTCAGGCCGGGCAATCCACGGCCCCAGAGGATGCAGGCTCTGGGGCTCAAACTGTCGCGGGGTTTCGCCCTTTCCGGTCGGGTAAGGCTGTCGTAACAAACGATACGGTTAATCGCCTGCGGGAAGCTGAAGGTCTGTAGTGCGTGCCTTGTTGGATGTTAACGTCCTGATCGCCCTACTCGACGGCAGCCATCTGCATCATAGCCTGGCAACCGGCTGGCTTGCCAGCCACATTGATGAGGGGTGGGCTTCGAGCCCCATCACTCAAAACGGATGTATACGTATCCTTTCTCAACCAGGTTATCCCAATCCGGTGCCTGCCACCCAAGTCGCCAAGCGACTTGCCGAAGCAACACAGCACCCGTCTCACATGTTCTGGGCCGATTCCATCAGCTTGTTGCATCCCGGATACCTGATGTGGGAGCGGATTCTGAGTTCTCGGCAGGTAACCGATGCCTATCTGTTGGCACTCGCCGTCCAGCAAGGCGGGCGTTTTGTCACCCTGGATCGGGGTGTTCCCCTTGATGCCGCTGGCGGGGCACTGCCTGAGCACCTGGCGGTCATTTCGTAATGTGTTTGCTGGGGAGAAAACCCGTTCTTGCCAAAACGTACCGTATGAGGTACATTACATAAATACCTAGCCCCCAGAAACTCGGGGCGGTTTTCTATCGCTCGGCGACTGGCAAGGAGCCGGTGCGTGAATGGCTTAAGGAATTACCCAAGGATGACAAAAAGACCATCGGCGAAGATATTGCGTACGTGCAATACAAATGGCCCATTGGCAAGCCTCGCGTCGATCACTTGCGCGGCGCGATCTGGGAGGTGCGAACGTCCTTGAACAACCGGATCGCGCGAACCCTATTCGCGGTAGAGGACGGGCAAATGGTCTTGCTGCATGGCTTCATCAAAAAAACGCAGAAGACCCCAACGGTAGACATCGATCTGGCGGAAAAACGTTTTAAGGAGTGGCATCGTGGCGAAACGTAACCCTTATACCGGTTCTGACTTTGACGACTTTTTGAAAGAAGTGGGCGTCTATGAAGAAGTGCAAGCCAAGGCGCTCAAGCACGCCCTGCCCGAGCAA
>CAYUAZ010000062.1:0-10170 GCA_964442865.1 uncultured Gammaproteobacteria bacterium | reverse complement strand
AAACTACTTTGCATCTTCCGGATATGTATGCACTTGAATCAAAAATGCTCTAGTAAAAAATTGCCGCTTTGCGGCGCGTACAGGAAGAGGGGCGGCAACACCTTGCCCTGGTGTATCCAATCACTTCTCTGCGTCTTGGCTTTCCGTCAAGCTGTCTCTTTACTTGCCCAGTAAAACAATAAGTTAAAGACTATCCCCACCCAGCCGCAATATCGGGAACGATAATTGCTTTAGTCTCGAAACAACGGACTCACAATGGGCAAATATCGGGTGGTGTGATGCGAATCAAACTGCAAGACATGAAAAAATCCACCGTCATCGGGCTTGCTGGTGGCGGTGTACTGGTGCTGGGCATGATACTGCTGTCACCGGAGCACATCAGCGCGTTCTTCAATATCCCGGGCCTGATCGTGGTCATCGGCGGCACACTGGCGGCGACGGTGGTGAGCCGGCCGATTCCGGATGTCATCCGGGTGCTGCGCAGCCTGCCGGAGTTGGCCAAGGATGAACAGCCGAGTGTCGAGGGCGAGATTGAGCAATTGCTGCGTGTCGCCGAATGGTATCGGCATGGCAATATCCGGGCCGCCGAAAGAGAACTGGCCCATGTCAGCAATCCGTTTTTACGTAGTGGTATACAACTGGTGATAGACCGAGGCCCACTACAAGACCTGACCAAGGTATTGCAATGGCGCATTGCGGGGTTACGCGCGCGCGAACAGGCTGACGCCCAGATTCTGCGCACTATGGCTACGCTGGCCCCGGCCTTCGGCATGCTCGGCACCTTGTTCGGTCTGGTACATATGCTGTCCGGGCTCGGCCACAGTGGTCTGGAGGAGATCGGTGCAACCATGGCCTTTGCCATGGCTGCCACATTGTACGGCCTGCTCGCCGCCAACCTGGTACTGAAACCCTTGGCCATCAAAATGGAACGGCGCACTCAGCAGCGCCTGGTATCCATGAACATGCTGCAGGAAGGCATCCTGCTGTTGTATGACAGGCAACATCCGATCCTCATTCGTGAGACCTTGGACGCCTACCTTTCCCATCAGGAGGGTGCTTCCTACCAGGTGACCAAGCTTGCCTGGGTCAATGCTGCATGAGCCAATTGTCCAGAATGCACCCGCTCGCCCCTATAACGCATAGGCCAGCCACCGCATTGTCACGCCTACCGGCACGTCATACCGACACGCAAGCCACACATGATGCCAGTGCACTTTCTGAAAGCAATCTGGCCCAGGCAGGCGAGGATGAAATATGGATGATCAGCTACATGGACATCATGACCTTGCTGCTTGCCCTGTTCGTCCTGCTGCTTGCTTACGCAAAGGTCACGCCGGTGTTGAGCCCGGTGAGCCAACAAAATAGTAGTTCGACGCACAGTCCGCACTCCGCTGCGCCGCCTCATGCGCAACCGCATATCTCTTCCATGACCGGGCAAGTTTCGTTACCCATAGTAGTAGGTATCAATGCTGCGCAACGGGGTTATATCACCCTGCCTAAGGAAACCGCACAGCAGCCGGCGCCTCTATCGCTACAGGCAGAACCTGAGGCGCCACTCAACCACCCAATGCAGGTCGAAGATCCGCAAGCCGCTGCGCAGCAAGAGCTTTCTTCTTCAACTCTGACAGAAGTTACTCCAGCGGCGCAGCCGCCTGATGCCTCGGCGATGGCAGCCGCACGGAATAATTTTCTCGAAACCATTCAGGCCAGTGCGCTAGGGACACGCATTGAAGTGACCACTCTTCAAGACAGCATCAACCTCGAAGTCAGCGACAACATCCTGTTCGAGCCCGGCAGCGCTACGCTTAAGCCGCTCGGTCAGCAACTGCTGGATGAACTGGCTGCGCTGCTCGTGAACCAAAGGTATCCGGTCTCGGTCGAAGGGCATACCGATAACATCCCCATCGAAACCCTGCGCTTCGCATCGAACTGGGAATTGTCCAGCACGCGGGCAACCAACGTCACGCGCTATCTGATTGCACGTGGCATCACCGCCGACCGGCTGCGCGCCATCGGTTATGCGGACACACGTCCACGCACTGATAACACCACAGCAGAAAGTCGCGCACGCAACCGCCGTGTGTCGCTGGTCCTGCAACTGCCTCAGGGATAGCCTGCGCTGAAGTTCGCGGATGCGGGCAACAATCTCTCGAAAGCGCCAAGGCCACCAAAAAAAGATTTGAATTTAACAAGTCTCAAAAACAAGTTCCGCATCTCTTAGGGTTGAATATACCCACTATGGGTAGTAATATACCCAGAATGGGTACCACTAAAGACAAAATATCCCCTTGCCGTCAGCCAAGCATGGCGAGTGCGCTCTTTTCCACCACGCAGCAGCGTGTACTCGGTCTCCTGTTTGGGCAACCCGAGAGGAGTTTTTATGCGACAGAAATCATCGGTCTGGCCGGGTCAGGCTCCGGTGCGGTGCAGCGTGAGTTGGCGCGGCTGGAGCAGAGCGGTTTAGTGACGGTGCACCGGCTTGGGTCGCAGAAGCATTATCAGGCCAACCCGGATTCGCCGCTATTCGGCGAGTTGTGCGGTATTGCACGTAAGACAGTCGGTCTGGCCGAGCCGCTGCGCGAGGCGCTCACCCCTTTCGCCTCGATGATCGTCGCGGCCTTTGTGTATGGCTCGGTGGCAAAACGCCAGGATACGGCCACGAGCGATATTGACTTGATGATCATAAGCGATAGCCTGACATATGCGGATCTTTATGAATCACTGGAGCCGCTGGCCACCAAGTTTGGTCGTCCGGTTAATCCCACGGTATATAGCCGAAAAGAATTCGCCAAGCGCGTGCGGAAAGGCAATGCGTTCATGACGCGGGTGCTCGCGCAGCCCAAGCTGTGGCTGATAGGAAAAGAAGATGACCTCGCCGCTTGAACGCCTTGCCGGTCCGGGCAAATCACTGGCGGTCGAGCCTCCGGACGCGAAGGAGTTCGCCGGCCTGAAGCGTTCCGGCATGGTCCGCCTCAAGGACGCCGGCAATAGCACGAACTCATTGGAAGGTCGCTTTGATCTGGCCTACAACGCAGCGCATGCGCTGTGTCTGGCCGCGTTGCGCTATCACGGTTTTCGCCCCGGCAACCGATATATCGTCTTTCAGGTGCTTCCCCACACCCTTGGTTTGGGTCCAGGAGTCTGGCGAGTATTGGCCAAATGCCATGAGATCCGCAATGTCGGCGAGTATGAGGGCGATCTCAACATTGATAAGCGCATCGTTACGGACCTGATTGTGGCCTGTCGTGCCGTAGCTGCGAAGCTCGATACCCTGTCTGCGCTGTCATGATCTGGCGGAGGGTTCTATCACTCCTTGAGAAATGGTCAATCAAGTGTTAAATGACGAGCACTGGATGCGCCATGCCATAGCCCTCGCCGAACGCGCGCAACAGGAAGGTGAAGTGCCGGTGGGCGCGGTGCTGGTGCTCAACGACGAAATCATCGGCGAAGGCTGGAACCGCCCCATCGCCGCGCACGACCCAACCGCCCACGCCGAGATCATGGCGCTGCGCGCCGGTGCAGAAAAGCTTGGCAATTATCGCTTAAACGACACCACGCTCTACGTCACGCTGGAGCCGTGCGTCATGTGCGCGGGCGCAATGGTGCACGCACGCATCAAGCGCCTGGTGTTCGGCGCGAACGACCCCAAGGCCGGTGCTATTCAAAGTGTTTTCAACATTCTGGATTCCACCAGACTCAATCATCGCGTTGAGTATGCGGGTGGGATATTGTCAGATGAGTGCGGCGGAATGTTGTCCCGATTCTTTGAGGCGCGGCGCAATGATCGCTCGAATATCGGGTAAGGGATGATAGGGAACCTATATGGAGTCTTTCGTCATGACCTCTCTGCCTACTCAACGATGGTTAAGCAAATCATTGACCGTGAGGCCAATATCTTTGGCAATTTGTCGGAGCAAGACTGGTGAGATATCGCGGCCTTGATGGAATGGGACAGTGGTACAACGACCGCCAGTGTCGCGGAACTGTTTGTGAGAACCGCGCTGCCTAACTTCAGAGAACCCGAGTTTGATAAGAATTGCAATGACCTCGGCGGGTTTCAGAACCGGTACATTGCCCATGTGTTACGCAACAGCAACGTTCTGTATGCCGATAAACTCAGCCTCAAGCTTAGGCTCGCCGTCTTCAAGAAGCATGCTGATGACTTCCTGAAGGTTTCGGTTGAGCTCATCAAGGGTCTTTGCCTGAGAGTGAGCTCCAGGGAATCCCGGTACAAAGCCCACGAATAAACCTGTTTCGGGACAACGTTCAATAACAGCGGAATAGATTTTCATGACTGCACTCCGTGTAACTCATTTTCTATAGAGTTAAATAACAATTTTTTCTCTAAAGTACGCTCCTGCGGCAGCCAGCGCTTCTTGTAATGTTTCCTTCAGGCTACATACTAACTCTTCGTAGGTTTGCTCCTGGCAATTTACGCCGGGGACTTCTTCAATCCAGCCAATCCACCAGTCGTCCACTTCCTTGATTACCGCTGTATATTGAGATTTCATATACACCTCCAAAGTTTGGAATATTATAGCACCTAATGGGATGCACGTTGAGCGGCGCCCGCCACCGGCCAAACCCGCGCGGAACTCTGCCGGCCTGCAGGGAGCAAAGCGTAGCGCATTGCACCGGATGATTGGCGGAGGCATGCGGCGCAATGCCCTTTGGTTATTGCGCCCTATGTGCTTATATCTGGTTGCTTCGTTATTTTTTTGGCGTGTACTTGTTTTGGTCAAAGCCGCTAACGTCAAACTCAAACATCGGGGCACCCTGTTGGTAAATATTTGCTACGATACGCACCCGTTTCACTTTTTGCATTTTCTCAAAAAATCGGCCGTAGTTACGAATGAAAATAGTCTCAGTGCTATTGTCGGCCGCGCCTGCCGCAGTGTAGTTGACAGCCTGCTCATCGTCGAATCGCACAAGTACAGTGCAATCTTCATGGGAGTGGCAGAGGAATTGCCCTTTTTCAATACTGAAAATTATGTCCTTCCCATAGCGAGGATTGATTCTCAGAGTGAGCGTTGCATGCTGCGCTCCTGCATAAGGAAAGTCGAAATCTACTGTATTTGAGCTTGGAACCTGAGCCTGATAGATGGTGCCTTTGCCCATCGCATCATCACTCTGATGGTATGACCACTGTGAACCGGGAAGTTTAGACTCAGGCGTCGGGACAATCTGAGCAATGGAAGCGGAGGGTGAACTTGTTGGTGTGGAGAAGAAGCGTCATTTCCTGTGCCAAGGGGGGAAATCCTTGAGAAGACAGAAATAATTATTCCTCCCAGGAAAATGACGCCAATGAGCGTCCCGCAACCCATTGACTTGGCTGCAACTCGTGCACCGCATTTCGGGCAGGTTTCGGCCTTTGAACTTACCTCTGTTCTGCATTCCTTGCACTTGATGAGTGCCATTGTTGTCTTCTCCTCTTGTAACTGGAAGATGTCTAACAAGGATTAAACACTAGTCGTGCACTCATTGCAAAAAACTTACAGTAAAATGACGGATCGTGGTCTCACTGCCGCAACACGCATTTATCATACAAATCCTTGAAGACGCCCTGCGGGTCATATTTGCGCTTTAGCTGAGTGTACGCCGGCTTATTGTAAATCGCCCAGAATTCCTCGGGCTCATAGTAGGAGTCCGAGTAGAGCGACTTTATGCCGCCCAGTTCGGCGACTTTGCGTTCGATCTTGCGGTTGTAGTAGCCCTTTGGATGCTGCTCGCGGCCCTTGACGACATCCCAGAAGCCGAAGTTCACGTGGAGTGTGTTGGGGTCCATGCGGAACAGGTCGAACTGTACGTTTGGATTGTATGGATGTATGGGGCAGATCCAGATGGGCAGGATGCCGATCTCGCGTTGGAAAAAGTCGAGAAATTGCGGCGCATGCGCGATAGGAATGTCTACGTCCTGAATGACGGATTCGCTGTGCACTCCCATGAGTTTGTCCAGCCGTTTGGTAATCTTCCACTTGCTGTTCCAGCGCATGATCTTGCTGTAGGTGATGGAGTTCAGAAAGGACTTGCCGACGATGCGCCGGATGATGGGATTCTGGACGAAAAAATTTCTGGAGCACCAGAACCAGTCCGTATCCCAGCGCCAGATGTAGTCGTGCGTGGTGAGGAAGTCCGTCGTTTTTTCACGGAGCGAGCGGTAGTAGATATTTTTGTAGGTATAGTCGCTCACAAAGGGTGCGTTATCCACAAATCTGCCGAGGGTGATGACCATCTCGTTGCGGCCGAAGACCACGCCATCGACAAAATCCGCGTCTTGAGCGCAGCGTTGCGCGAGATCGGCGAAATACTCTGTGGGATCGGTGTGGCGGATGTGCTGAAGCTGAACAAACTTCTTCACCGGTATGGCCTTGGCCTTCAGCTTCAGTACATAGCCCAGTGTGCCGTAGGAATTTGGGAAACCGAAAAAGAGGTCTTTGTGTTCGTTGTCCGGCGTGCACAGTACGATGCGGCCGTCTGGCAGCAGGATTTCCATTTCCAGCAGCGTTTCGTGCACCAGGCCGTATTTGAAGGATGAGGCCTCGATGCCGACGCCCGCTGCCGCGCCGCCGAGGGTAATGGATTTGAGTTGCGGCACCACCGCAGGCATGACGCCGTGCGCCAGCATGGCGGCGACCAGCTTCTCGTAGGTGGTCATGCCCTCGGCTTCTACCCAGCCGTTGGCGGCATCCACCCGCAGCACGTTGTTGAAATTTCTGACGTCGAGTTTGTGCCTGGGCGCGTTATTGCGGTCGCGAAACAGGTTGGAGGTATTCTTGGCGAGGCCGACGGCCATGCCTGCACTGGCCCGCAGTTCGGCAAGCAGCCGTTGCTTCTTTTCTTCATACGTCGCCATGAGTGTCCCCAATGTGCCTTACTGTCCCTGTCCGCCGCGCACACACCAGACGAAGGCCGAGCTCATCTTGGCTACGGGGGTGACACGGGCATCGTCGAAGCGCACGGTCCACGCGTCGGTGGCGAAGTCGACGTTGGTCGTCGCCGACCAGTAGTACGGAAAGGTAAAGGGCAGATACACGATATTACTAAAAGGGTGGCCAGCGGGAAGCACTGGATTCGCGCCGGTGTTGTTAGCAGGATCCACAAGGCTCGCCAACTCCTGAATCGTCGCTAGCCTCCACCCTAGACGGCCCCCCACTGTTTTTGTATTGCAATACCTTTGAGCAAGCCCCCAATCTCTTCTCTCCGCATCCGGCGCCTGCTCCCACACCAGGCCGGTTTCCCGATCCAGCACCGCCTGACTGGCCATATTGGTCAGGACGATGAACCGGGTGCTGGCCGGGAGGGTCTGGTCCCACGACGGGATCGCATAATACGGCCCGACTCCACTGGCAGCCTGTGTGGGGCCAGAAGCCACCGTTGTGAGCGTTCCAACGACCAAGAGTCCAAGTGTCCGCCGCAACATGTTCTTCATAATCCTTTCTCCTGTTGTTTAGGCTGTTGTTAAGTTCTCTGCCGCGCCGCGTATCCCTACTGCACATCTCCTCCGCATCGGAACTCGTCCCGCCGGCGGCGTCTGGCCACGCGTTGCGCCCCGAGGAGCGCCAAGCCACCAGCCATCAACATCAGCGGTGTCGGCTCCGGAACGGTCGGCGGCCCGCCGGTGGGCGTGCCGGTCACTGTGATCTGACCGTTTGTGATGCCGAAGTCCTGGTCCGAGAGATTCAGAAATACATTGGAGAAAGTGAGCGGCGACACGCCCGGCGCAAGCGCGGTGAATTCGATATTGGCTATTACGCCGCCACCACTAAAGGCCGATCCGAAGGTTGACACGCCCAGAATCCACCCTTGCGTGTTATCCACGAAGCCGGGGCTGGTGAAAAACCAATCAAGGGGAAGTATGGCTCCCGCCGTCGCGCCGGCCCCATTCGCCTGCACGATCAGCGGGGCGAAGGATAGATCGAACTGGAAGGACTCCAAATTCACCGCGCCGGTGATCGAAATCGGAATCGTAAAGGTATCGCCGACCCCGACGGTCACAAAGGGTGCGGAGACCATCGGGACAGCTTGAGCCTGGGACGGCGCCAGCAGCGCCAGAGCGGTGAATGCAAGAGCGGCCAAAAGTGTTCGTTTCAGCATAAATTACTGTCCTCTGTTACGTTGAAAAGGCCATACGCGAATACGGGATTCCTCTAATCATCAAGATGCACCTCACGACAATCACTGTCAAGGCATAATAAACTAAAATAATGCCAAATACATGCCAATTAGAGAGCGGAAAATTAGATTCCCTTTAATTACATACTGTTAGATGGCCGTGACACGATTAGCAGCAACTCGCCGGGAAGATTTCCGGGCGTGACTGTAAAATTTACCGACACTCAAACGTGTTAATTCGGCTTGCCTATAGTCCCCGCCACCAGGGGGTAGGCCGTGACCAGGGTTACCTGGGTAGGACACTTAAATGGGCATGCGATGGCAGTCTGGTAGGCAGCTATGTTGGTATTGCGTAACGTGGCAGGACTCGGCTAAAATGCCTGTATTTTCAATATATAAACTCGTATTCTTATCGTGACTTTTAATTTCGACACTAAGGAGAGTAGGTCAATGGCGCTGGAACGCACCTTTTCGATAATAAAACCCGACGCCGTGGCCAAGAATGTGATCGGGGCGATCTACAGCCGTTTTGAGCAGGCGGGTTTGCGTATCATTGCCGCCAAGATGGTGCATTTGTCCCGCGCCCAGGCGGAAGGTTTTTATGCTGTGCATAAGGATCGGCCGTTTTTCAAGGATTTGGTCAGTTTCATGATTACCGGGCCGGTGATGATGCAGGTGTTGGAAGGCGAGAGCGCCGTTACGCGCCATCGTGAGATCATGGGTGCAACCGATCCGCAAAAGGCTGCGCCGGGCACGATACGCGCCGATTTCGCCAACACCGTGGATGAAAACGCGGTGCACGGTTCCGATAGCGCGGAAAACGCCCAGACCGAGATCGCATATTTTTTCAAACCTGACGAGATCTGTCCGCGCACGCGGTGAGTGAAATGAACGCGCCACGCCAAAATCTGCTTGATCTTGACCGCCGGGGTCTTGCCGATTATTTCACGGCGCTGGGCGAGCAGCCGTTTCGCGCCGCGCAAGTGCTGCAATGGATGCACCACTATGGCGTGGACGATTTCGACGCGATGACCAACATCAGCAAGTTGCTGCGCGAACGCCTGAAGCAGTGCGCAGAGATTCGTGCGCCGGAGATCGCGCTGGATCAACTCTCCGACGACGGTACACGCAAATGGCTGCTGCGTCTGCATGACGGCAACTGCATCGAAACCGTATTTATCCCGGACGAAGGGCGCGGCACGCTGTGTGTGTCGTCCCAGGTAGGCTGCGCGCTCGATTGCTCGTTTTGCGCGACCGGCAAGCAGGGCTTTAATCGCAATCTCACGGTGGCGGAGATCATCGGTCAGGTGTGGGTCGCCAACAGGGCCCTCGGCCGCGATCCGAAAGGCGAACGCATCATCACCAACGTCGTCATGATGGGCATGGGCGAGCCGTTGCTGAATTTTGACAATGTGGTAAGCGCCATGAATATCATGCTGGACGATCTAGGCTATGGTCTGTCCAAGCGCCGCGTGACGCTCAGCACTGCGGGCGTGGTGCCGGCCCTGGATCGTCTCAAGGCGCTGAGCCCGGTGAGCCTCGCAGTCTCGCTGCACGCGCCGAACGACGCGCTGCGTGATGAACTGGTGCCGCTCAATAAAAAATATCCCATCAGTGAGTTGATGGATGCCTGCCGCCGCTATGTAGAAGATGAAACGCGCCGCACCATCACCTTCGAGTACGTGATGCTGGACGGTGTCAACGACAGCCCGGAACTGGCGAAGCAGTTGGTGCAGTTGCTCAAGGACATGCCGGCCAAGGTCAATCTGATTCCCTTCAATCCATTTCCCAGCACCCGCTATCTGCGCTCACAGCCCGAGGCGATAGCGCGCTTCCGCGACATCCTGATGCAGGCCGATCTCATCACCCTTACCCGCAAGACCCGCGGCGATGACATTGACGCCGCCTGCGGTCAACTCGCCGGCCGTGTGCAAGATCGCACCAAGCGCAGTCTGCGCGCGATACCGGTGCTGACGGAGGGTTTACGGCAATGATGAAGGGCGCCTCTAAAAATCCGCTAAAGCCACGATGGCCGCGTTGGAAATGCGCTCAAAATGC
>CAYUAZ010000061.1:0-10309 GCA_964442865.1 uncultured Gammaproteobacteria bacterium | reverse complement strand
GCACCACCACCCAGTAACCAAATGATTCTATTTGATTTTTAACCGGACACTAGTGTTAGAGGATATACATTCAGTCGACGAACTGTGCATTGTGCAGAAACTCACAGAATTCTTTTCGCGCTGCCGTGAATTGCGCTTGGGTCACCTGTACCTCTTTCGCGTCTTTAGTGCCTGCCTTGAGCTTGAGGTACTCATTCTCCAACCGGGTTTGCGTCAACAGTGCGCGTAAGCGCAAGACCGTACCCTTGGCGATTGCGACCGCGTTGGGATAGGGAATCCCAAAACCTTCGGTGTTATTGAGGAGATCGTTCGTCGTCTTGTGCCGCTTGAGCACGGCCATGAAATCTTTCTCAAGCCAACTTAGAGAATCCAGCGCCGCTCTCTCAGTGAAGCTTCTCTCGGTCATTTGCAACTCGGGTGCTCCTTCGGTGGAGAATTTTTCAGGTGGGCACAAAGACTGCGCCTCGACCGTGGATGCGGCCACCAGTAGAACCGCGATGAAGATCACTCTGATCTGCATATATTCTCTAACGGGACGCGAGTTGGAGCGCACCCCGAGTGATTAACGAATGGCTGGGGGATGAGTCAGGCTTGTATAATTGCATTATGCAACCCTCCATCGGAGCGTTTGGCTTGGCAGCATTCATGCCGCCGCTTTGTGAGGGAGCTCCCAGCCGGGGAATACCAATACTCCAGGGTGGCACTTGAGTGCATGGGCGAGGGTCTTCGCTCGTTCAACGCCCAAACGGACTCGGTCATTCTCGATGGCCGAAATGGTGGCCTGGGGAATACCGGTAAGGTGAGCTAGCCGAGTCTGGCTTAACTCCTGAAGCTCGCGCAGTATACGCACAGACTCACCGACCGAGACTGTGATGCGTTTCTTGGCAGGACGGTACTCCTTCATTTACGGCCTCCGATAGTCATGTGCGGTCAGTGATGCGACTTGGAAGATTAGCCTTTCGATAACAACGCGGTAGATGACGCGCCACTTAAGTCCGAGTCGGGAGGATCGGTAACCTCGCCATTCTCCTGAAAGGGCTTCATCATGGAAACCCTTTATCAGGCGAAGCCCATGCGGCCCGGACATCGCCGCAATGTCTTTCCATTTCTCATATCGTTTGAGGACATCTTTTGGCGCCGCCGCGACCTGTTTGTCTAGCCGACGATGCTCTTCGATGCGCCACATATCATATTGTGACTATACTAATAAAGATATGTCAAGGGTTCCCATTATGCTGTTGGGTTTGTCGGTTCCGCCTTTTGCTTGAGCCGACCTACATAAACCTCATTATTTTGACTTGCCACGCGGGCGAGTCAACACGTTTTGCTCCAGTAATAAATTGAGCGTATAGCGCACGCCGAAGCCGGTGATGTCAAGAAAGTAGGCCTGGCCCCGTTGCTGTTTTGCTCCAGTAATAAATTGAGCGTGTAGCGCACGCCGAAGCCGGTGATGTCAAGAAAGTAGACCTGGCCCCATTGCTGTGTGGCCCCATTGCTGTGGCCCCATTGCTGCTGGCCCCATTGCTGTGTGGCCCCATTGCTGTGTGGCCCCATTGCTGTGGCCCCATTGCTGGGCGGTAGACCTTGGACAAGGGAAAGGATTTTTTTGCCATCTCGGCACCTCCGCTGCAACGACTTTCAGCAACCGTATTCATCTCCCCCCATGAATCTTGGGGCGAGCATCATTGATAGTGGGCCTGCCAATACGGCGCTTGGTAAGCCAGACAGGGAGGGCACGTTTTTGTGCCCACGTGGATTCAAAACGGCGTGGGCAGACAAAAGGCCTGTCTGCCCATACTGCCCGGCTGATGCGGAGCTAATTAAGTCCGTAGCAGGCGGGCAATATAGCTTGGTTAGCAAGCACAACATCAAAATACAAGACCCTATTGTCGCGTTTAGACCCTTCAGGTTTGTTCAATGTCATCTTCTTGATGATACATAATTAACTGCATGGACTCTGCCACTTCAAATCGCTGCATATCAACGTTCCAGTCCACTACACTGCCATCCGGAGCCCCGCCGTATCTTAAACTGCCTTCAAACATATTGAATCTGAGAGTAAGCTGCGGGCATGTATTATGCCCATTGTAATCGAGAAGGTGCTGAAAGGTAGCTGAAGGTATGTGAGTCTCAACCTGAAAACAATGTGGGTGCGTGTGTCTGAATCTGAGTCAGTCCAAGCCTCTACGTAAATGATACGGCCGATTTCGTCTCCTGGCGCTCCCTCTTGAATTCGAACTACTCCTTTTCTGAGTTCTCCTTTGTCTTTAACGTGTAGCTCATCAAATCCTGTCAACCCCGCATCGAAAACCAATGTCCTTGTGCTATAGCCCTTCCCGACTTCATGAATAAACCGCCGATTCGACAGGTCGAATATTAGCATGGTAATTATTTCCTTTTCCCTTTATTCGTCCAACGGTTGAACTCACCTACGAGTGGCGCGTCAGCCCACGCGTCAGGTGGAGCGATTTGCTAGCGCGAGGCATAAGCCTCGGCCTCTTTGTAGGTCACGGGAAACCTAGTTCGGTTAGAGTCGTTGATGTCATACATGAAGTAGGTATCCCTGTAGTTCTCGAACAAACTACTCTCCTTACTCCGAATCAACCGCTTCAACTGACCGATACTTGGAATTCTTGGGAGGTCTTGGGATTTCGCTTCTCGATACATACGTCGAGCACGATTCTCAATCTCTTGTTTGGAACATGCGGTCTTTTTATAGCCCGCCCACACATCATAGAAAAACCGTTCAGCCGTAGTTCGATAGTAAAGGTTGTTTGGGGCGCTCGCACTTAATACTTCAATCGCCTTCGTTAGCGATGACGATTCAAAGAAGGTTCGATAAAACGCCGGGAACCCGTTTTCCAGTTGACCAATTTTCACTTCCCGCGTTGGTCCGATTAGGCCCAAAACAGGGGCGCGATCTACAGTTCGTATGGCTCGCGCAAAACTACCTCCAAAACATGTAGCCAATATCAGGATTAGGTTGAGGCCCGTAGCTACATTTAGCGGTGTAATAAGCTCCTTAAGTTGATTCCAACTGCAATTCGCACCATTGGCAACTTTAAAGCCAGTTTCGTCGGCTGAACCGTGCCCTTCTAAATGAAGCCACGGTTGCAAGCCATTATTTCGAACCTCTTCTAAAATACTAGAAATTCCTCTCTCAAGAGAGCCAACGGTGTCAATGCGTACATAATGCACCTGAAGACCATCAGCTATGTTGCTCGCTATATCTATAAGGTCTTCCCTAAGGCGACGTGCAGTATTCAGTTCTCCATCTGGTATCGCGTCGAGGATTGCAATCCCGTTGAAACGCCCATCACTCATGGAAATAAGTATCGCGCTAACGGGGCGCGAGTTGAGGCGCACCCAGAGTAATTAAAGGTAAACTAAGTTTACCTTTAATCACGAACGGGCGGTAGCCGCGCGTAGCGCGGTGACGACTCGAACGAGGGTTGGGCGGTGCGCAGAGTCGGTGAATGCACCATGAGGGACGACACCGTGCAAGCTCAGGCGAACGGCTTCATGTGCGTCGCCTGGAGCGCAGGGTTAGGCGTTGTGCGGCCTGTCCTGCCTTCAGTACGACGCGGAGAGCGTCGTTCACGGCTTCGGAATTCGGAAATGCCCTTGCGATGTCCGGTTCCAGGACTACAACGTTCGCCCCCTCTTTTAGGATGCGTTTATAGTACTTTCCACGGGTAGCCTTCGAGTAGTCGAAGTGATATTCGGGCCGCAGGTCGTCTGCTAAATGGGTTTTAGGTTTCATGGCGTTTACGCTCTTGAGCGGTGGCTAATCTGGCGCTGATGATTCGGCTCTTCCCTGCACGTTCAGCATGGGCTACGACAAGCAATCGCCCCCGCGAGGAAAAACCCACCGTAATGAAATGGCGTTCACCGACAGAGTGATCGGGATCGTCGAATGTTGCAGCCAACGGGTCATAGAAAACAGTGACCGCTTCATCAAAAGAAATTCGATGCTTTTTAACGTTGCGCTCGGCTTTCCTGTGATCCCATTCGAACCGCATTGGATAATTCTAACTTATTCTAAGTTTTTACGCCTCCCGACTATTATGACTTGCCACGCGGGCGAGTCAACACGTTTTGCTCCAGTAATAAATTGAGCGTATAGCGCACGCCGAAGCCGGTGATGTCGGTGGGGATGTGGGCCAGGCCGCCTTTGTGGTTGCCGTTGGCGAGATCAATGTGCAGCCAGGGGATGGTTTTATCCACGAAGCGGTTCAAAAATCTTGCGGCGAGGATGTGGTCGGCTTCGCCTTCCGTGCTGCATTGTTTGATGTCGGCTACCTTGCTTTCGAGTTGCGTGTCGTAGTCTTCGTCCATGGGGAAGGGCCAGACGCGCTCCCCACTGTTGCGGCCGGTTTCGATCAGTGTTGGGATCAGGTCAGGGCGGTTGGTGAATGCGCCGCTGTACGCCGTTCCCAGTGCGTAGACGCAAGAACCGGTGAGGGTGGCGTAATCAATCATAAAACCTGGTTTTTTCTTGCTGGCCAAGGCCAGGGTGTCGGCGAGTATCATTCTGCCTTCGGCATCGGTGTGGACGACTTCTATGGTCGTGCCGTTGCTGGCGCGTACTACGTCGTTTTGTTTATAGGCGTTGGGGCCGATGTGGTTTTGTACCAGCGCCAGCCAGCAGTCCACGGGAAAGTTCACCTTAAGCTCGGTAAGCGCGAGCAAGGTGCCGAGCGCGACCGCACTGCCTTCCATGTCTTCGTGCATGCCGTACATGTGTTTGGCGGGCTTGAGGTTGGTGCCGCCGGTGTCGAAGCAGACGCCTTTGCCGACCAGTGCCACAGCGGGGTTGCGGCCGCCGCGCGTGGGTTCGTAACGCAAATGCACGATGCCCGCATCGGGCTTGGGGCTGCCTTGCGCGACGGCGAGAAAGGCGCCCGCTTTCAGGCGTTTGAGGGCGGCAATATCGAGGAAGCGCATGCGCCAGCCGTGGTGGCGCGCCAGTTCCGTCACGCGGCGGCGGTAAGAGGTGGGAGTGAGTTCGTTGGGTGGGAGGGCGGTCAGGTGACGCGCAAGATTGTTGCCCTCAGCTTCGGCGTAGCTGCGGCGGAAGTCTTGTATCGCGCTTAGCCCATACAGCTCAATCGTAGCAAGCTCGGTGCGCTTGACCTTCTTGGTCTGGAAGTGCGGGAGCGAATGCGCACCCGCCAGCAGGGCGGTTATCAGGGCCTCGCTTACTCGGGCGCCGTGAGTACCGTTAAGCCCGGCGAGGCAAAGCGTGACACGGCCAGGATGGCGAGCCAGCGCGCTGCCTGCTAATTTTCGGGCGAGGGTGAGTAATTCGAAGCGGGTCATTTCCTCACTCACCGCCCCCAGCGTCACATGGGTGCCCACCGGATTGGGCAGGTCGGTGACATAGGGTGTGCTGGCGAGACCGTCCGCGTCTGCCGGGGAGAGGCGTTTTTTGAGCGTGTCGGCATACGGAAATACCGGCCATTTGCCCTTAACCTGTGGTTTGGGAATGACGATAATGAGTTGAGAGAGGCCGTCGGCCTCACGGGAGGTTAAGGACTTAGTGTGTTGTTTTAGTTTGATTTTATTTTGCATAAACGGCCTGCTCTGACGGTTGTGTGAGGGCGGTTTTCCTTGACCTGGGTGGCCAAAACCCGGATCATAGCGCGGTTAAGCTTTGGGGACGATCCTGACCTATGTATATCACAAAATCGCTGGATGAGGCTCACGCCACGCACGCTTTAAGTGTGGCCGATAAAAAGCGCTTGCTGCGCGAGATGCTGTTCGCGCGCCGTTTCGAGGAGCGCTGCTATGAGGCGTATGTGGAGCGCAAGATCGGCGGCTTTTTGCACCTGTATCCCGGCCAGGAGGCGTGCGCGCACGGTGTGCTGGAGGCCGCGCGTCCTGGTCACGATTACGTTATTACGGGCTACCGCGATCACGTGCACGCCATCAAGTGCGGCAGCGATCCCAAGGCGGTGATGGCGGAGCTGTATGGCAAGGAGACCGGCGTGTGCAAAGGCCGCGGTGGCTCGATGCACATCTTCGATGTGGCGCATCGCTTCATGGGCGGTTATGCCCTGGTAGGCGGCCCGTTCCCGCTCGCGGCCGGCATGGCCAAGGCGATCAAGCTCAAGGGTGGCGATGAAATTGCCATCTGCTTTTTGGGCGACGCTGCCAACAATCAAGGCACCTTCCACGAAACGCTCAACATGGCGAAGCTGTGGAATCTTCCCGTATTATTCGTGTGCGAAAATAATCTGTATGGCATCGGTACACGCATCGAGCGCTCCACTTCGGTGCTGGATCAGTACAAACGCGCGGCGGCGTACAACATCCCCGCGGCGCAGGCCGACGGGCAGGACATTGAAACCGTCTATGCCGCGGCGAAGATCGCGGTGGATCACGTGCGCGGCGGCAACGGCCCGTATTTCCTGGAGTTGATGACTTACCGCTACCGCGGACACTCCATGTCCGACTCCAACGCCTATCGCGTGAAGGACGAAGAGCGCGCCTGGAGCAAACGCGACCCGATCATCATGCTGCGCGATCGTTTGATTGCGGCCAAACAGTACAGCGAAAAAGACTATCAGGCGCTGGATGACGAAATCATCAAGCACATTGAAGACGACATCATCCAGTTCGCCGAACAGTCGCCGGAGCCGAAGAAAGAAGAGCTGGAAAAATATGTGCTCGCGGAAAATGATCCGTGGGTGAAGGGCAAGCCCGCCGCCAAGGGCGCTACGAAGGAAATCATGTTCTGGGAAGCGATACGCCGCGCGCATGATGAAGAGATGACGCGCGACCCAATGGTGATCGCCATGGGCGAAGACATCGGCGTGGTGGGCGGTACCTATAAAGCCACGACAGGATTGTATGACAAATTCGGCGCTGAGCGTGTGATGGACACGCCGATTTCGGAAAACGGTTATACCGGCCTCGGCATCGGCGCGTCGTTTGCCGGTGTGCGGCCGATTATTGAAATCATGTCGGTGAATTTCGCCTGGCTCGCGTTGGATCAGATCGCCAACTCCGCCGCCAAGGTGCGTTACATGTCGGGCGGACAACTCACCGCGCCGGTGGTGATCCGCTCGCCGGGCGGCACCGCGCACCAGTTGGGCGCGCAACACTCGGCGCGCATGGAAAAGGTGTTTATGGGTATCGGGGGGTTGCGTGTGGTGACGCCATCGAATCCGCGGCAGGCATATGGCCTGCTCAAATCCGCGCTGCGCTGCAACGACCCGGTGTTCATCAACGAACACGAACTGATGTACAACATGAAGGGCGAAGTGCCGGAGGGTGAGTACTTTCACCCGCTGGAAGGTTCCGAAGTGGCGCGCGCCGGGCGTGACGTGACGTTGTTCGGTTATAACATTTCGGTGCACTGGTGCTTGAAGGCGGCGGAGATGTTGTCCAAACAGCACAGCATCGGGGCCGAGGTGGTGGATTTGTACGCGCTTTCGCCGCTCGACCGCGCAGGCATCAAGGCGTCGGTTTCCAAAACCCACAAGGCGGTGATCGTGGAGGAAGCGGAGCCCGCGGTGGGCGTCGGCGCCGAGGGGATGGCGATCATCAACGAAGAATGTTTCTTCGAGCTGGACGCCGCGCCGCTGCGTGTCTCCGCCGCCAACGTGCCTATGCCGTACAATCACACGCTGGAAAAGGCTGCGATCCCGAATGCGCAGGACGTGGTGAACGCGGTGCTGAAACTTTTTGGTAAGGCGTAAGGCCATCATAATAAATTGGACTTCCCCCCTCCCTTTGACGGGAGGCGGCGAGAGGGAGGGTGAACAGTATGGCCGTACTTGAAAGCCTCACCCCCACCCCAACCCTCCCCCATCAAGGGGGAGGGGATGCTTTAGTAGAGATGCCTCCCTTAATAAAATCCGATTAAATTTCCGTGGACTTTAATACCCCTGACGTTAATATCCACACTCTAAAAGCTAAAAAATAATGTCCGCATCCCATCCCATAAAAATGCCGCAACTCTCCGACACCATGACCGAAGGCGTCGTGGTGAGCTGGGAAAAAAATATCGGTGACAAGATTTCACGCGGCGACGTGGTGGCCACAGTGGAAACCGACAAGGCCATCATGGATGTCGAAGTATTCCGCGACGGCTTTCTGTCCGGCCCGCGCGCGGCGCCGAACAGCGTGGTAGAGGTGGGTGCGCCGATCGCTTATCTGGCAGCAAGTAAAGATGAGGTGCAGGCTGGCGAGACTCCATCGGCTCCAGCCGCCGCGCAGCCCGCAGGCGAGAAGGTCCCCAAAGTGCCTGAAGCAACTCCGGTCAAAGCTGTTGAGCCCGCCGCCCAAGTTCCGCAAGCCACCTACGTCATCAAGATGCCGCAACTCTCCGACACCATGACCGAGGGCGTGGTGGTGAGTTGGAGCAAAAAGGTCGGCGACAAAATCGAGCGCGGCGATGTCGTGGCGCAGGTGGAGACCGACAAGGCGATCATGGATGTCGAAGTATTCCGCGCCGGTTTCCTGTCCGGCCCCATCGCGCCGGTGGACAGTGTGGTGGCGGTGGGTAGTGCGCTGGCCTATCTAGTAGATAAATCAGCAGACGTGGTGCACACCAGTCTCGCGGTGATGGGCAAGGGCGCGGTGGACAATGTCACCAGCCCGTCGAAGCAGGAGGAGCGTCATCGCCTCGCCGCCGCCCACCCCGCGCCGGGACACCGGGCGCCGCTGATGGGCGCTGAGCTGAGCGTGCCGGTGGCCCGCCCCGATAACAAACAGGCGTCGCCGCAGGCGCGCAAGCTCGCGGCGGAGTTGCACGTCAATCTGAACACACTCAAAGGCACCGGCCCGGAAGGCGCGATCACAGCGCAGGACGTGCGTCGCGCGCAGCCGCTGGAGCGGCCGCGCGAGGTCGCGCCGCAAATCGCCGCGCACGTGATGCCGGAAGTGCAGGTGCCGGGCCATGGCCGCACCATGACGGCGATGGAGCGCGCGGTGACTCACTCCATGACGGCGGCGCTCACCATGCCGACGTTCCGTGTCACGCTGCACGCCAGGCCGGAAAACCTCATCAAGGCGGCGAAGCGCAAAGGTGTGTCGCTCACCGTGCTCATCGCCAAGGCCTGCGCGGAGGCGATCAAAAAACATCCGACCGTCAACTGGGCCTATCAGCCGGTGGACAAACTGGTTGAGCGCGACAATGTGGACATCGGCATCGCCGTCTCGGCGGACGGCGGCGGTCTCGTAGTTCCCGTACTCAGGCACTGTGAGTCGCGCGGTCTCGAAGACCTGAACACGGCGTGGAAGGATTTAGTCGAACGCGCGCGCGTGCGCCGCTTGAAGCCGGAGGAGTACGCCAACCCCACCTTCATGATTTCCAACATGGGCATGTTGGGCGTCAGTTACTTCGACGCCATTCCCACGCCCGGCACGGCGGCCATTCTCGCCATCGCCAGCACGCAGGAGCAGGGCATGCCGCTCACCGTCACCGCCGATCACCGCGTGGTGAACGGCGCCGAGGTGGCGCTGTTCCTCAACACCCTGAAAAACTACATCGAACAACCGGAGAACTGGATGGGAACACTCGGCCCCGCCATACCCGAAGGCAAATGGGATTACGACGTGGTCGTCATCGGCGGCGGCCCGGGCGGCGAAGACTGCGCGCGCGAACTCGCCGAACATGGAATAAAAGTGGCGATGGTGAATGACGCGCCGCTGCCCGGTGGCGAATGCCTGTGGCGCGGCTGCATACCGTCCAAGGCCTGGCGCGCGGCGGCGGATCGTCTGCGCGACCGCGCCCACGACGCGCACCTCGGCGTGGAAGGCACTACCGGCGGCACATTGAATTTCGCACTGCTGGAAAAAACCCGGCGCACGGTGCTGGAGACGCGCGGCGAAATGGCGAAAAAAACCGACATCGGCGTCAAGGTCAAACTCATCCAGGGCTACGCCAGTTTTGAAACCGATCACCGCCTGTTTATAGACACCTCCACCAACAGCAGCGACCCGCATCCGCGCGCGCCGCTGGGCAATGGCGCCAAAGGCGAGCACATCACCTTCGGCTGCGCGGTGATTGCCGCCGGTGCGCCGCCGTTTGTGCCGCCGATACCCGGCGCACAGGAAGGCCTGAAAAACGGCGGTGTGCTGACCTCGGACACGGTGTGGACGCTGAAGCAGACGCCGAAAAAACTCGCCATCGTCGGCGGCGGCGCCATCGGTGTCGAGATGGCGCAGATTTTCCAGGATTTCGGCAGCGAGGTCACGCTGCTCGAAGGCCAGCCGCGCCTGCTCGCCGAAGTCGAACCGGAGATAGCCAAAAACCTGGCCGAGATTCTGAATAAAGACCCGCACCTTACCGTGCACA
>CAYUAZ010000060.1:2831-10452 GCA_964442865.1 uncultured Gammaproteobacteria bacterium | reverse complement strand
GGGAGACGTCGTCGTCTAAACGGCCGCCCCAGGCCGGTTGGCCGCCGTGCCCGGTGCCTGTCGGGTCGCCGCCCTGAGGCAGGAAGCCCTTGATGACGCGGTGAAAGATAACGCCGTTATAGTAGCCACGCTCGGCGAGGAGGATGAAATTTTCGGTGGTCTTGGGGGCATCGGTTTCCAACAATTCAAAACGGATGGAGCCTTTATTGGTTTCGATTACGGCGCTGCGGTGCGTCATCGGTAGTTCCTTAGTTCGGTGGGGCCTGAGTTTAATCTAATCAGGTCTAAACTAAAATATAAAGCGCGTGAGCGCAATCTGTCTTCCGCCTGGCAAGGTCAGCGTAGCGGTCGTGGTGCTGTTGAACTGTAGAGTGATACCGCCCGCGTTGCCGTTGATGAGTTGGTTTTGCTTAAAGGGGCCGGTCAGGGTTTGGCCATTGGCGAATTGCAGCCAGGCGTTCTGGTAAAGGGTGGGTGAGGCCATCGTGCCGGTGGTGACATACCAGATCGGGTTGCCGCCGTCATCGTACATGTAGCCGGCCATGAACAAGGTGTTGCCCTGGATCTCGACGGCGAAGCCGCGGCCGCTCTCGGCCTCGTTCCACCACCAGCCGGTTTCGGGTTGAAAAATGGGTGTGCCCGAACTGAATATAAAGCGTTCGATGGGGATGCTGCCGCCCGGCCAGGTGAGAGTGCCGTGGGTGGCGTCAGTGAATTGCAGGGTGATGTTGCCGACGTCGCCGTTGGTGAGGGTGTTGGTCTTGAACGGCCCGCTCAAGGTCTGCCCGCCGCCGAAGGAGAGCAATTTCCCGCTATACAGGTTGGCCTGGGTCATCGCTCCGACGGAGACCAGCCAGGTGGCGCGGCCGTCGTCGGCATACAGATAGCCCGCCATGAACAGGTTGTTGCCGCGTACCTCGATGGTAAAGCCGCGGCCGGGCTGGGCCGGGTTCCACCACCAGCCGGTCTGGGGGCCGGGAGAGGCCAGGTCGCGCGCTTGTGCTACCGCCGCCGCAGCGTTGACGATGCCCGTTCCGCACAGTGAGGTGTTGCAGGTCGAGCCGCTGGGAAACGGACGCGCGGTGGATTGCAGGATGGAACGCACCTGGGCCGGATTGAGAGTGGGATTAGCCGACACCATCAACGAGGCAATACCCGCGACGTGCGGCGCGGCAAAGCTGGTGCCTTGCAGGTATCCGTACGTGTCCGCCCCAGGCGTCGTAGTGCCGCTATTATAGGTGGACAAAATACCGTTGGGATCAAAGTTAGAAAAGGCTTCACCGCCCGGCGCGCTGAGGGTCACTTTGTCGCCGAAATTACTGTAGGAGGCCTTGCCGCCGCCGCGATGGGTGGCCGCTATGTTAATCACCCCGTTGCAACTGTCGGGACTGGAATTGGATACCGTATTGCCATTGCCCGCCGCCACCACCACTACCGCACCCGTGGCGAGCACCTGGGTGATGGCGTCCTGGTAGGCCGCGCCGCAACCGGTTGATCCGCCGCCCAGGCTCATATTAATGATCCTGGCGGGATTCGCATTGTTGGGCACGCCAGGGACGGAAAGACCTGCCGCCCAGCGCAGGGCGTCGAGGATGTCGGAGTCCGTGCCGCCGCATTTGCCGAGCACGCGCAGCGCCTGCAGCTTCGAGCCCCAATTGACGCCCGCGACCCCGCTGCCGTTGTTGCTTGCGGCGGCGATCGTGCCCGCCACGTGCGTGCCATGCCAGGAGCTGTCCTCGGCCGCGCACCCGCTGAAAAACCCGCCCGCCGCAGTTCCGAGGGCTTCCTCTGGGCTGACCCAGTCGCCGGCGTCGCTGGGGTCCGCATCCCGGCCATTGCCGTCATTGGCGCTTAAAAATACTCCCGGTGCATCTTCGGAGATAAAGTCATAACCGGGCAGCGTGCGGCCGGCGAGGTCGGCATGGGGCAGGATGCCGGAATCTATGACCGCGACGGTGAGACCGGCCGAGCCGGTGCTGATGTCCCAGGCGCCCGGGAGATTCGCGGCGCCGATCTCGTCGGTGGATGCCTTGTAGTGCCACTGATTGGCGTAGCCGGAGTCATTGGGGACGAGCCTGGCGAATTTGATCTGATCGGGTTCGGCGTACTCGACGGAGGGGTCGGCCTGCAGGCGCTGCGCTACGGCTCTCGCTGCACCGAGGCTCATCCTGCCCGGCAGCTTAAGCAACTGCACATTGCCGCCCATGACACGATGAGAGGTCAAGGTCACACCGGCTTTGATGCTCAGGGCGCCCAGCCGGTCGCTGCTCAAGCCTTGTGCCCGTCCGGTGTTTCCCGCATCGCGGAATTTTACTATCAGCCGCTCGGTGGTATTGCCAAGCTTGGGCATGAGCGTCGGGGATGCGGCAAAAAGGTTGGATGTTACCAGCAGCAGGGATATTGCTAAGCCTCCGCTAAGCCAACGGCTATATTTATCCATGGGTTATTTTTCCTGATTCTAAGCAAAAATTGTCAAATTTTCGGCGATCTACGTCGAATTCCTGTTATTTTTCAAAAAAACTAGACAAAGTGACTCATGGGTTGCACAATGTCTGGGAATATCCAGCAAAAATAATACCATGGCAAATCTGCTCGTACTCAACGGCCCCAATCTGAACCTGCTCGGCAGCCGCGAGCCGACCCTTTATGGCGATACCCAATTAGCCGCCATCAATGCCCGGCTTGAGCAGATGGCCGGGGCCGCAGGACATAAGTTGGTGTGCTTTCAGAGTAACGCCGAGCACGAGCTGGTCGAGCGCGTTCAGGCTGCGGGCCGCAACGCGACAGACTATATCATAATCAATCCGGCCGCCTTCACCCACACCAGCGTCGCTTTGCGTGACGCCTTGAGCGCGGTGGGTATCCCCTTTATCGAAGTGCATCTTTCCAATATATACGCGCGCGAGGCGTTCCGGCGGCATTCCTATTTTTCCGACATTGCCGCCGGTGTCATCAGTGGCCTGGGGGCAGTGGGTTACGAACTGGCCTTGCAGGCCGTGCTGCAACACCTTTCCGCGCAAGGCAAGGCAGGCTGACATGGATATCCGCAAAGTCAAAAAGTTGATCCAGCTGCTCGAAGAATCCGGTATCGCCGAGATCGAGATCCGCGAGGGCGAAGAGGCGGTGCGCATCAGCCGTTATGGCCAGGGTGCTGCGCCGGTCGTCACGCATACCCACGGCGCTCCGGCCCCGGCAGCGGCTGAATCAGGCAAAGCCAATCCGCCCGTGGCGCCTGCGCCGCGCGGCCACACGGTCATCGCGCCCATGGTGGGGACGTATTACTCCTCCCCCGCGCCGGGCAGCAAGCCCTTCGTCGAGATTGGCCAACAGGTGGAAGTCGGCGCGACCTTGTGCGTCATCGAGGCGATGAAGATCCTCAACCAGATCGAATCCGACAAGGCCGGTGTAGTCACCGGGATTCTGGTCGAGAACGGCAGGCCGGTGGAGTATGGCCAGCCGTTGTTTATCATCGAATGAGACCCCTGCAAAACTTCGCCTTTTGTTCCAATACTGCGTTGCAGCTCGTCTCCGCTGCTCACATACTGTCGTGTATGCTGTGCTGCTCGACTTCGCTGCGCCTTGTCTTGAAACAAAATTCTCGTTTTGCAGAGGTCTCACAGTGACCCGCAGCGCGTAACTCGACTATGCTGGACAAGATCGTCATCGCCAACCGCGGAGAGATCGCCCTGCGCATCCTGCGCGCGTGCTGCGAGCTCGGCATCAAGACCGTGGCGGTACACTCCTCCGCCGACCGCGATCAGAAACACGTGCGGCTGGCCGACGAATCGGTGTGCATCGGCCCGCCGCCGTCGAGCCTGAGCTATCTCAACATTCCCGCCGTCATCAGCGCCGCCGAGGTCACCGACGCGGTGGCGATCCACCCCGGTTATGGATTCTTGTCGGAGAACGCCGACTTCGCCGAGCGCGTCGAGCAGAGCGGTTTTATCTTTGTCGGCCCGCGTCCCGAGACCATCCGGCTGATGGGCGACAAGCTGGCCGCCATCGCGACTATGAAAAAATACGGCGTGCCCTGCGTGCCGGGTTCCGAGGGCCCGCTCAGCGACCAGCCCGAGGAAAATATCCTGACCGCGCGTGCGATCGGTTATCCCGTCATCATCAAGGCCTCGGGCGGCGGCGGCGGGCGCGGCATGCGCGCGGTACACAGCGAGGCGGCGCTGCTGAGCGCCATCTCGCTCACCAAGGCCGAGGCCTTCGTCGCCTTCGGCAACGACACCGTGTACATGGAAAAATTTCTGGAGAACCCCCGCCACATCGAATTCCAGGTGTTGGCCGATCAGCACGGCAACGTGATCCATCTCGGCGAGCGCGACTGTTCGGTGCAGCGCCGCCATCAGAAGGTCATCGAGGAATCGCCCGCTCCCGGCATCAGCGATAAAATGCGGGATAAGATGGGTGAGCGTTGTGTTGAGGCATGCCGCAAGATGGGCTACCGCAGCGCCGGCACCTTCGAGTTTTTATACCAGGACGGCGAGTTTAGTTTCATCGAGATGAACACCCGCGTGCAGGTCGAGCACCCCGTCACCGAACTGGTCACCGGCGTGGACATCGTCAAGGAGCAGTTGCGCATCGCCGCTGGCGAGCCGCTCTCCTATAAACAGAAAGACATCGTGCCGCGCGGTCACGCCATCGAATGCCGCATCAACGCCGAGGACGCCAAGACCTTTACGCCCTCGCCCGGAACCATCACCCAGTTTCACGCGCCGGGCGGCCCCGGCATCCGCGTGGACTCGCACATCTACAACGGTTATTTTGTCCCGCCTCACTACGATTCCATGATCGGAAAACTGATCGCCCACGGCGAGACCCGCGAGGGCGCCCTGGCGCGCATGCGCACCGCGCTTTCCGAAATCGTGATAGACGGCATCAACACCAACATCGCGCTGCACCAGGATGTCCTCAGCGACGCCGCCTTTCAGGCCGGAGGCGTGAACATTCATTATCTGGAAAAGAAGCTGGGGTTGTAATGAATCTGATCCGGGCATTGTTAATCGCATTGCCCGGCCTGGGAATGGCTTGGGGGTCGGGCGCTGCTGAATCAGGAGCAGAAGGGAACCAGATACCCCATCACAATATCCAATCATCTTTCAAATCATCCACAGTTTTTGCGTCAAATACAATATCAATTCTTGCCATTAGAAAACTGCTGGTAGCCAAGGACTTTCAAAAACTAAATAGTATATTGGCGGCTTACCAAAAGGACTTTGAAAAGGATTTTCGAACTGAGGATAAGTTGTTTGACGCCTATGATGCATTTGCGGTCAATGATCCACGTTATGAAGCCTTGTTGAGCGAATGGGTGAATCGTTACTCTGACAGTTACCAACCTTACCTGGCAAGAGCTTCATATTTCGATAAACTGGCTTGGAAACGCAGAGGAACGAAGTGGGCTAGCGAGACAAGCAAGGAACAGTTTGAGGGGATGGAAGCGTATTTTTCCAAGGTCAAACAAGACCTAGAAAAGGTGTTAAGAATAAAACAAGACATACTCATTCCTTACAGCGTCATGATGGGTATTTACAGAGCGTCTGGAAGTAGAGAGGAGGTAAAGGCAGTTGCATCAAAGGCCCTCAAGATAAGTCCTTACTCTTTTAAGATCAGATCACAATACTTGCTTTCCTTGGCCCCGAGATGGGGTGGTTCTTATGAAGATATGGGAGACTTCGCCAAAGAGTCTCAAAAATATTCGCCAATGAATCCCAAACTGAAGACTCTGGAAGGCTTCGTTTATTATGATGCCGGTCGCGCACAAGGAGGCAAAAAGAACTATGGAGCGGCTCTTGAACTGTTCAATGAAGCCCTATCATTCGGCGAACTGGCGATGTTTTTTGAACGCAGGGCGGACGCTTATCAGGATCTGGACAAACTTGATGAGGCATTGAAGGACATTAATCGCGCCATTGAAATAAAACCCCAGGATGCCGATCTTTATTATAGAAGGTCGCAGATATTGGGCGGTCAAAATATGCTGAGAGAGGCATTGCAGGACATAGAAGTTGCTGAACAACTGGAACCTAACGACGAGCGCATACTAGAGCAAAAGAAATGGATTGCCGACAGTCTCGTATATTCTGGGCACACCCTGCAAAAAAATAAGAACCCACAGGCGGCTATTGAAGACTATGATGCGGCTTTGCGAGCCGATCCGAGTAGTGCGTACGCATACTACAGGCGAGCCAGGACTTTTATAGACCAGAATGACTTGACCTCTGCTTTGGATGACTTAAAAAAATCGGTTGAACTCGGCCCCAAAGAGTTTGATACGTATCTTTTGCTGGACTGGGTTCTGGCGAAGCAGTCCGACTGGGACACAATAGTCAGCTATTGGAGTAAATATATCTCTTTGGAGCCGGGCAATGGCCGAGCCTATGTGGAAAGAGGTGGGGCGTATTATCGGAAGGGAGACCTTGAGTCCGCAGTGAAGGATGCAAAAGAGGCGATGGACTTAGGGAACATTGAAGGCAAACAGGCGTATGAACGGTTCGGTGGGCAAGTCAGAAAGTGACAGCGAGACGAATTTTAAACCAAGGGGTACGTAGGAAGTTTTTTTGTATACAAGTTTTAAGTGAGTAAGCCTAAAGCATCCACCCAAGAATGGGTGCAGCTCTCTCTCGCTGCATCTCATGAGCACGCTAATATACTCGCCCACCTATTGAGCGAGCACGGTGCTTTGGCGGTGACGTTTAGAGACGCTGCGGATCAGCCTTTGTATGAACCGCCATTGGGCGCTACGCCGTTGTGGGAGCAGACCGATGTCGTGGCTTTGTTTGAAGCTGACGCAAATATAGAATCCGTGCTGGAAGTTCTGCGTGCGACACTCGGCCTTGGCATGCTGTTGCAGTACACCCTCAGCCATGTAGAAGATAAAGATTGGGTGCGGGAGTGTCTCGATCAATTTAAGCCGCTCAAATTCGGCGAGCGCTTGTGGGTGTGTCCGAGTTGGCATGAGGCTCCCGAGCCGGACGCGGTGAACATCATTCTCGATCCGGGTCTGGCCTTCGGCACCGGCATGCATCCGACCACGGGGATGTGTTTGGAGTGGCTGGACGGGCACGATGTGACTGGCCTCGATGTATTGGACTACGGTTGCGGTTCGGGCATTCTGGCGCTGGCGGCGGCGAAGTTGGGGGCTGCAAAGGTATGGGCGGTGGATCACGATCCGCAGGCGCTCACCGCTACGCGCGCCAATGCGGAGCAGAATGGATTGGGCGCGACGATCTTGACGATGACGCCGGAACACCTACCCGCAGTGCAGGCCGATCTGATTCTGGCCAATATCCTGGCGAATGTGCTCGGTGATTTGGCGCAGCGGTTTGCTGCGCTGCTGAAGCCGGGCGGCCAAATCGTCTTGTCCGGTATACTCTCCGATCAGGTTGAGTCCCTGGTTCAGGCCTATCGTTCCTGGTTTGAAGTGCGTCTATGGCGCGAACATGAGGGATGGGCGTGTCTGGCAGGAACCAAAAAATCGGATTAAGCTACTATCCCTAGCCCCTAGCCCCTACCCCCTAGCCCCTAGCCCCGTACCCCTAGCCCCTAACCCCCTGCCCCGCACCCCTCAGCCCTATGCCCCGCTCTCCAGACACCCTGCGCCGACGGCGCCCGG
>CAYUAZ010000060.1:0-2821 GCA_964442865.1 uncultured Gammaproteobacteria bacterium | reverse complement strand
GGTTCGTAGCTCGAGACTGAAGCTGGATGTAAGTTCATAGATATCATCGACACCGAAAACCACCTTGTTCCTAGCCCCTAATCCCTAGCCCCTAGCCCCTAGTCCCTAGCCCCTAGCCCCTAGCCCCTAATCCTAAACCATGTACACCCAATGCCCCCACTGTGACACGCTGTTCCGCATCGAGCTTGCAACGCTGAAGACGGCGCTGGGCAAGGTGCGTTGCGGCCAGTGCGGCCAGATCTTTAATGGGCTGCGTTATCTCTCCGAAGCATTACCCGAGATCCCCACGGTCTTCGAGACGGTGGAGCTTCCCGCGCCCCCGATCGAACCGGTTGATGCTGCAGCGGATGAAATGCACTCCACCGAGGAACTGCTCGGCCTGGTGGATAAACTGGTCAGTGAGCTGGAGCCTGCCACGGGGATTACTCAGGCGCCGGAGCCCATGACAGTCATTCCGGAGGAGGAGGCCCCGCTGCTTTCCGAGATCACCGAATTCAAACAGATTGATGTGTATGAGGTGACTTCGCCAGAGGCGCCTTTTGAATCCGGCGGCACACCGTTTTCCATCGTCGAGCCGCCGACCGGTGTGGCGGACGAAATCGCTACTGCCGCCGAGAGGACGCGAATTGCACAAGCGCAACATCACGGTGGACTCAACACGTTAAGCTGGAGCGTGGCGATTCTAGTGCTGATCTTGGCGCTGGCCGCGCAGTATATTTACTACATGCGTGCGGAGCTATCCCAAAATGCGGTGCTGCATCCCTGGCTGGAACGCTACTGTGAGGTGGTAAGGGCAGTGGTCCCGTGTGAACTGCCGCCGCTGCGTGACGTGGCGCGCATCGAGATGCAAGGCGCTGAAATCGTCGCGCACCCGACTCTTCAGGGAATGCTGGTGGTGCGCCTCAGCTTGGTCAACAAGGCCGGCTTTACTCAACCTTACCCGGACCTGCAACTTACTCTTGCCGATCTCGGGGAACGGCAGTTCGCACAACGCCGTTTTCACCCCGCCGAATATCTGCCGGCCGGCGGCGGCGGCAAAGAAGGAATGGTCACTAATAGCGTAGTGCCGGTCAATATGGAAATCGCCGCGCCGTTCAATCCGCCCAATCTCGAAGCCACGTCGTGGAGCATTAAGCTTTATTGAGATTGGCTTCCAGCGCTTGCCGCAAGGCGTGCTCCACCAGCGGATATTCATGCTGCATTTGCTCCAGGGTGTCGCGCGCGGCAATGATTTGGCCGTCGCGCGCCAGCGCTTCCAGTCGTATGCAAAGTTCGTTGAGGCGGCGTGCGCCGAGGGTGACGCAACTGGATTTGAGTTGGTGCGCCTCCAGCGCGACGGCTTTGCCATCGCTCTGCTCCAGCAGTTGGGCCATGAGCGCGAGTTGCCGTGGCACTTCATCGCAAAACAGGGTGACGAGTTCGCGCAACACATCTGGCTCGCCTTCGACCTGTAAGCTGCGGATGCTATCCAGTATGGTGGTGTCTATGTCCACCGATGGCGCCTGCTCCGTTTCGGTTGACGGCATGCTTATGGTTGCGTCTTGCGTTTCAGCGCGCGCCAAGCCTACCGGCAACCAGCGCATCAGTAACCCGCGCAGTTGTTCCTTACCAAACGGTTTGCTGAGGTAGTCGTCGAATCCCGCCGTCAGGCAACGTTCCCGGTCTCCCTGCAGTGCGTTGGCGGTAAGTGCGGCGATGACGGTGTGGCGGCCGCTGCCCTGCTCCAGGCGGCGAATCCCGGCGGTCGCCTCAAAACCGTCCATCTCCGGCATCTGGCAATCCATCAATATCAAATCGTAGTGCTGTTGGCTTGCGGCAGTCAGCGCCTCACGACCATTGGCGGCGAGGTCGGCTTGTACCCCCAGGTTTTGCAGCATCGCCAGGGCGACCTGCTGGTTGACGCGATTATCCTCGGCGAGCAATACCTGGCCGCTGAGCAACGGGGCTTGCCGCCCAGACTGAGTCGGAGAATCCATAGCGGCGGAGGCCAGCCGAGGGGCTTGATGTGCTGGCAAAGTGCGGCGCGGCGAGGCCGGTCTGGTTTCGAGACAGGCCGTGAACCAGAAGGTCGAGCCGCGGCCGGGCTCACTGTTGACGCCGATGTTACCCTGCATCAGGGCCACCAACTGCTTGGCGATCGCCAAGCCCAGGCCGGTGCCGCCGAAGCGGCGGGTGGTGGAGTCGTCGGCTTGGGTGAAGGCCCGGAACAAACCTAATTGCGCCTGCTCCGCGATGCCGATGCCGGTGTCGGTCACCGAAAAATTCAACACGCAGGTTTTTTGGTTCACGGTGTTAGACGGCATGTCTCTCACCATGTGTCTGACCTCCACCCGCACCTCGCCCTGCTCGGTAAATTTAACGGCGTTGCCTATCAAATTGGTGAGGATTTGCCGTAGCCGCACCGGATCGCCGCGCAGGTGGGTGGGGACTTTCTCATCAACCCGGCAAATAAAATCCAGACTTTTCTGGTGCGCCATCAGGGTGAACATCCCGGCAACTTCGGCCATCAAATCGTGCAGATTGAAATCGGTGTGCTCCAGTTGCAGTTTGCCGGCCTCGATTTTGGAGAAATCCAGAATATCGTTGATGATGCTGAGCAGGGAAACCGCCGACGACTGCGCGGTCTTGGCGAAGTGCTGTTGCTGCTCACTCAAAGGGGTATCCAGCAGCAACTCGGTCATGCCCAGGATGCCGTTCATCGGGGTGCGGATCTCGTGGCCCATGTTGGCGACGAATTGCGATTTGGCGCGGCTGCCGGATCCGGCCGCCTGTTTGGCCTTCCTTAGATCCCGCACTACTCTCAGCAGACTAACGTTGCCCC
>CAYUAZ010000059.1:0-10628 GCA_964442865.1 uncultured Gammaproteobacteria bacterium | reverse complement strand
CTATCTGCAACGCCTGACGGATGCCTACACCGAATTTTTCTATCACTACAACGCCGCACCACTACTGATTGTCAACGCCGCCGACATAGATCCGGTCAACAACGAGCAGGACTACCAGCAATTACTGGAGCGCGCCCGCAGCGTGCAGCGCGGGCGGCACTACTTTAATCCGCTGCCGGTCGCGCTATGACTACCGCCAAGCCGGTCACGCTCACCACCCTGCGTGACATGAAGCATCGCGGCGAAAAAATCGCCTGCCTCACCGCCTATGACGCCGGATTCGCGCGCGTGCTCGACGCCGCCGGTGTGGATTTAATCATGGTGGGCGACTCACTGGGCATGGTCGTCCAGGGCCACGACAGCACCCTGCCCGTCACGGTGGCCGACATGATCTACCATACCCGCAACGTGCGCCGTGCGACGCAGCGCGCCTTTCTGGTCACCGATCTGCCGTTCATGAGCTACGCCAGTCCCGCGCAGGCCATCGGCAACGCGGCGCGCATCATGCAGGAAGGCGGCGCGCAGATGGTGAAGCTGGAGGGTGGCGCCTGGTTGGCCGACACCGTGCGCGAACTCAGCGTGCGCGGCATCCCGGTGTGCGCGCACCTCGGTTTGCTGCCGCAATCGGTGCATCAACTCGGCGGTTATCGCGTGCAGGCACGTGACCCGTTAAGCGCCCAGACCCTGCTCGAAGACGCCAAGATTCTAGAGCAGGCCGGCGCCAGTCTGTTGCTGCTGGAGTCGGTGCCCGCTACGCTTGCCGCCGCAGTCACAAGGCACGCCGCCGCGCCGGTGATAGGTATCGGCGCGGGCGCGCAGACCGACGGCCAGATACTGGTGCTGCATGATGTATTGGGAGTCACCGAAAAGGCTCCCAAATTCGCCAAGAATTTTCTGGCGGGCGCAGCCGGTATCCGTGCGGCCGTGCAGGACTACATCCAGGCGGTAAAGTCCGGTCACTTCCCCGCCGCCGAACATACCTTCATCTAAATGCTTACGGCCACCACACTGGGTACCGTGCGTGCGCAACTTGCGGCCTGGCGCGCCCAGGGAGAGCGCATCGCCCTGGTACCGACTATGGGCAATCTGCATCAGGGCCACCTCAAATTGGTGGAAACCGCCAAAAAACAGGCGAAACGGGTCGTGGTGAGCATTTTTGTGAATCCTTTGCAATTTGGACAAAACGAGTATTTCGCGTCATATCCACGCACATTTGAAGAAGATAGCCGCATTTTAGCAGCAATTGACGTAGATATACTGTTTGCCCCGGTGCTTGAGGAGATGTACCCGGAAGGCATGGCCACGCACACCAAAGTGGATGTCCCAGGACTATCAGACATCCTCTGTGGGGCATCGCGCCCCGGTCATTTCCGGGGCGTCGCCACGGTCGTCAACAAACTGTTCAACATCGTGCAGCCTGATCTGGCCGTGTTCGGCGAAAAGGATTACCAGCAACTGCTGATTATCCGCCGCATGACCAAAGACCTCGCCATGCCTGTCGATATTGTGGGCGTAGCCACGGTGCGCGAGCCGGATGGGCTCGCCATGAGTTCGCGCAACGGTTACTTGTCGGCGGAAGACCGGCGCCAGGCCCCTCAGCTCTATCAGGCCCTGTGTGCCGTGCGCTACCAGCTCGGCAAGGGGTGTGAGCTCACCGCTGCCGCCGATGCAGGCCTGGTGTGGCTGCGCGATGCAGGTCTAAGGCCTGACTACCTCACCGTGCGCCGGGCGCGTGATCTAGGCCCTGCCAGCGCGGAAGACCGGGACTTGGTAGTGCTCGCCGCCGCCTGGCTGGGAAATACACGCCTGATAGACAATCTCCGGGTAACATTGCAGGCGGGTGCCCAAAGTTAGATAATAGGGGTCTTCCTGGAGGTTCCGCCATGCAATCCACCCTGCTCAAAGCCAAGCTCCATCACGCCCGCGTCACCCATTCCGAACTGGAATACGAAGGCTCCTGCGCGATAGACGGCAAGCTCCTGGACGTGGCTGGCATCCATGAGTACGAGCAGATCCACGTCTACAACCTCGCCAACGGCGAACGCTTCACCACCTACGCCATCCGCGCCGCGGACAACTCCGGCATCATCTCCGTCAACGGCGCCGCCGCCCACAAGGCCAGTCCCGGCGACCGTGTCATCATCGCCGCCTATGCGGTATTGAACGCCCATGAACTCGCCAACTTCCACCCCACCCTGGTGTATCTCGACCCACACAACCGCATCACCCACTGCCGCAACGCCATCCCCGTACAGGTGGCGTGAGACGGTACATGCGGTGTCAGGGGTAGGTCGGATCAAGCGAAGCGGATCCGATATTTGCCATGGGTGAAGTAGTTCCATTCAAACGCCCCAGCCTCACCGAGCGCCACCGCGGCAAAACCCTGTGCGGCAGCGGCTTCCATAAATGGGAGATCGTGCAGGATAAATCGTTCGATGTGAAGCAGGGCAAGCTGGTGACTCTATACCGTTGCGCCCGCTGCCAGGCCACCAAGAACGAAACCCGCTGAATAACCGATGTACACCAAAGTGGTTTGCACAAATCTACTATGAGCCAAACCTCATCAAGGTGGCAGGATTGAAAATGTTAAAATACAAGATGGGAGTATATATAGGGTCAGTTCTTTAGTTTACAAAGTAAAGAACTGACCCTAGTTTTCAGTTCTTTAGTTTACAAAGTAAAGAACTGACCCTAGTTTTCCTAGTTTTCTAGTTTTCCTAGTTTTCTAGTTTTCCTAGTTTTCTAGTTTTCCTGGGTGGATTCAAGTTGCAAGTGCACCACGTAGTGCTTGACGGAAGGCTTCATGGGGCGTCTGGTAATCGAGACGTTTTCTGGGACGATGATTCAATTTTTTTACGACAGATGCAAGCACTTCGTCAGTGATGGCTCTAAAGTCAGAGCCTTTCGGGAAGTAGCGGCGCAGTAGCCCGTTGGTGTTTTCGTTGCAGCCACGCTGCCAAGCGGCATAGGGATCGGCGAAGTAGACGGTCAGACCGGTGTTACGCTCGATGTCCTGAAAGCGGGCGAATTCTTTGCCATTATCGAGGGTCAGCGTCTTTCTCAGCGTTCTTGGAATACGGCGAAACACCTGGACGGCGGCACGTGTCGCCGCCTCGGCCGTCTTGTTGGCGAGCTTGGCCGCCATCAGGTAACGGCTCTTGCGTTCTACGTGGGAGGCAAGGTGCCCGCTGCCCTTGGGGGATAGCGCGGGCCGTTGCGCTCAATCTGGCGGCTAAGGGTGGTGTGGTGACGGTTAAGCCGACGGCCGATTTCCCGACGGCTCAAGCCAAACAATTCCCATAAAAGGGGTCACATAAAAGGGGTCACACATAAAAGGGGTCATAAAAGGGGTCACATCTTGCCTTTTGACATTCCACCTGGTAGGGTATCTACATGTCCCGCCCCCTGCGCATCGAATACCCCGGCGCACTTTACCATGTCACCGCGCGCGGTAACGCCCGTAGCACCATCTACCGCGACGATACCGACCGGGAAGACTTCCTCACCATCCTGGCCGGGGTAGTCAAACGCTTTGGCTGGGTCTGTCACGCCTACTGCCTGATGGGCAACCACTTCCATCTGCTCATTGAGACCCCCAAGCCCAACCTTTCTCAGGGCATGAGGCAACTGAACGGCGTCTACACCCAACACTTCAACCGCCGCCACCGGCGGGCCGGCCACCTGTTCCAGGGGCGATTCAAGGCCATCCTGGTGGAGCGAGACAGCTACCTCCTGGAACTCGCCCGTTACATCGTACTTAACCCCGTCCGGGCTAAAATGACTAAATCAGCTGCTCACTACCCCTGGAGCAGCTACCGGGCCACCCTCGGTACCGTCCCAGTGCCCCAAGGACTCACCGTTGACGGGATACTTGAGCACTTCGGCAAAACCCGCCCCACAGCGCGCAAGCGCTATGCCGAGTTTGTCCAAGCCGGCCTGGGCTTGGCCTCACCCTGGGAGCAACTCCACGGCCAAGTCCTGCTGGGAGGGGCGGCCTTCATCCGGCAAATGACCCCCCGCTTGCAACAGCAAACAAGCCGGGAAATCCCCAAACGGCAACGCCTGCTGCACCGGCCGCCCCTCAAAACCCTGCTGGCCAACCTGCCCTCGAAGGCGGCTCGCAATAAAGCCCTAGCCCAAGCCCATTTAGACCACGGCTACACGCAAGCCGAGATTGCCCGCATGCTCGGTTTACATTACGCTACTGTGAGTCGCCTCATTACAGCGGCGGAATCAGGAACGTCAAAATACAAGGTGTGACGCTCTACTTACCGATAGCTCGATGTCTCACTCCTTTCGATTTAGGGAGTATCGTTGAGCTATCCTTATGGAGGAACATGTTGTAGAGGGGGGTGATTTTGGTGCGTACGACCCAAAAGTCAGTAGCTCGCAAACCGGGGCCAGCCGCTCGCTCCACGCGAGTCCCACGCCGCCGCTCGGCGCGTCGGGTGCTGGTGCTCGTCGCCACGCGCAAGGGCGCGTGGCTGTTTCACGGTGATGCGACGCGCAAGACGTGGCGGGCCGATGGACCACACTTTCTCGGCCACATCATTAATCATCTCGTGCTTGATCCGCGCGATGGGCGTACGCTCCTCGCGGCGGCGAAAACCGGCCACCTTGGTCCGACCATTTTTCGCTCCACGGATTTTGGTCGTAACTGGAAGGAAGCCGCGCGGCCACCCGCTTTCGCTAAGACGGCGGAGGGGAAGGGCCGCGCGGTTGATCACACATTTTGGCTCACGCCCTGCCACGCGAACGAGCCGAACGTGTGGTATGCGGGCACCTCGCCACAGGGACTCTTCCGCCCCGATGACGGAGGCGTGACGTGGGAACCGTTCTCCGTCATCAACGACAATCCGCAGTACCGGACGTGGATGGGCAGCGTGCAGGACGGCACGCCGGATGGACCGAAGCTGCACTCGATCATCGTTGACCCGCGCGATCCCGCGCATCTCTACTTTGCTATGTCGGGCGGCGGCGTGCACGAATCGGTGGATGGCGGCCGCAGCTTTGCCCCGATCGTGCAAGGGATGGAGGTGGTCGAAGGCTTCGATGCGGCCAATATCGCCTTCCATGATCCCCATTGCGTGCGTCTCTGCCCAAGTAATCCGAACCGTTTGTATCAACAAAATCACTGCGGCATCTACCGGCTCGACCGGCCGTCCAGACAGTGGGTGCGCATCGGCAACAACATGCCAAAGCGGGTCGGCGACATCGGCTTTCCGATGGTGGTGCACCCGCGCGATGCGGACACCGTGTGGGTGTTTCCGATGGATGGCACGGCCGTGTGGCCGCGCACCAGCCCGGATGGCAAACCCGCAGTCTACGTCACGCGCAATGGTGGAAAGAGATGGCAGCGTCTCGATTCCGGTCTGCCCGCGAGTCAGGCATGGTGGACGGTGAAGCGCCAGGCCATGACCGCGGACACGCAAGATCCGGTGGGTTTGTATTTCGGAACGACGAGTGGAGAGTTGTGGATGAGTCGCGACGAAGGCAAGCGATGGACCTGCATCGCGCGGCACCTTCCCGAAATCTACGTGGTGGAGGCTGCTGAGTTAGGCCGATGAAGGTGTTGATTCCGAGCCCGCTGTGCTCCTACACCAAGGAGCGGAAGGTTGAAGCCACCGGCGCGACTATCACTGAACTACTCGCTGATCTTGATCGCCAATACCCCGGCCTGCGCTTCCGCGTGATTGACGAACAGGACCGGATGCGGCCGCACATGAGGTTCTTCGTCAACGGCGAGCAGGTGTTCGAGTTGACGCACTCGCTTCGCTCGACCGATGCAGTACAGCTCGTGCAGGCCTTGAGCGGCGGGTGAAGTGGCCAGTTCAACGGCTTGATCGGGGCAACTACAAGTTCGGGCGATTTCGTCCCATGCAGAACGGAGGGCAACAATGGTTACCAAATTACTAATCGTTTCGACGTTGGTTGCAGGGGCGCTTTTTTTCGTGCATCAGCCGGTATTCGGCTTTTTTCATAACACCGAGATTGGCGGCGACGTTGGCGCAGAATGGGAGCGGGCCAAGGATAAATTGGATGATGAGTATGACCGGGGGAGGAAGAACATTGACGATGAATTTGACCGGGCCGTGGATCGAATTGGCGATGTAACGCGGGCTACCATAAAGGACATAAAAAAGCTCCGTAATGCCACACTGGATGATCTCAAGCGGTTACGTGACACCAGTATCAACGATATGAAGAGCCTGCGCGAAGCGACTCTCAAGGATATAAGGAAGGCCAGGGATGATGCGAGAGATTTCTTACTTACCGTGGTGCTGGTAGTGGGCGTGATCTCCCTTGTGATAGCTGGTTTGTTCGTTTTTATCTTTGCCGCCCATGTGCGTAGGCAGCTGGCCGGTAAGTCGCCTGCTTGAGTGACGGACAATTGATTTAGCGCCATGATAGTAAAGAGGCTGATCGTGTTAGTGGCGCTATGCTGGGTTGCGGGGCCGGCGGCGGGCGAGGTGTATGAGGTGTATAAATGCCAGGACGGCAAAGGCAAGGTGGTGTATAGCGACAGTCCTTGCGGGCAGGTTGGGCCTCTGATGAGGCCGTCTGATACGGATGGGACGACCGGGGGGTTGCGGCCGGGTGAGGAGCGATGGCTGCGCGATATCAGGGACAGGGAGGCCGCCGAGCGGAAGGAGAAACTGCGGCGTGAAGCGGAACACGATGCTGCGCTGCGCAGTGCGAAGCAGGATGCGAAATTGTGCCGTACTGCAAAGCGGCAGATCGCGGCGGTTGAGGAGGAGTTTCGGCAGGGTTACAAAGCCGGGCGTGCGGAAACACTCAAGCGCAAGCTCGCGGAGTATAAGGAGGACGCGGCGATTTACTGCAAGTAGTCGCCTTGGGGCTATTGACGATAGGTTATACAACTATCACACTAAAGGATCAAATTTCGATTCCAAACATCCCAGAGATTCTATGCGCCAGACATTTATTAAATGTAGTTTGATCTTCATGCTGTGGTCGGCCGGTTTTACGGCATCGGCCGAGCCTGCCATGTCGGAAGATATGGCCTATCTGTTCGCGGCGGCGCGCTACCTGAACGTACAGAAGGAGCAGGGTAATTCGATACTCAGCGCCACGGCGGCCCTCAAGGCGCGCGCGCTCGACCGCAAGGAGTTTTACAAGGCGCTGGAGGATTCGCGTGTGGGTGCGCTCAAGGAGTGGGATGAAACTTATCTGAAGACGCGCAAACCCCTGGCGCCTGCCGCGTTCAAGGATCTCGATGAGCGGATTCAACGCAGCCATGATTTGCGTGAAGCGGCTTTCAAGGAATGGCTCGGACAGCCTAAAAAGAATCCTTTGGTATTAAAAAGCGCCAACAAGTTGTTCAATGATTCGGTGGAACTGGAGCAACGGCTTTTGACTGAGGTGGCGCAAGCCCTGGTGGTGGCCACCCGGGCCAGGAAGGCTAAATAGGTCAATTACTCATCGCAAAGGCGCAAAGACGCAGAGAGCGCAAACTGAGCAATTATAAAAATACATGAGTTTTTAGCGCGGAGTATTATTCCCCCGCGATGGTCATGTTCTCGATCAGGATGGAGCCGGTGCGGATGTTGCCGCGTACGTCTACGTCGTTGCCGACTTCCGCGAGCTGTAAAAAAATATCGGGCAGATTCCCGGCGATGGTGATTTCTTCCACCGGGTATTGAATCTCGCCGTGTTCCACCCAGAAGCCGGCCGCGCCGCGCGAATAATCGCCGGTGACGGTGTTGACGCCCATGCCGATCAGTTCGGTGACCAGCAAGCCTTTGCCCATCAGTTGTAACAGCCCGTCTAAATCGTAGCTGCCCGGATCTATGAACAGATTATGCGCTCCGCCCGCGTTACCGGTGGTCTGCATGCCGAGCTTGCGCGCCGAGTAACTGTCGAGCAGGTAGGACTCCAGCACACCGCCGCGTACGAAGTCGTGTGCGCGGGTGGCGACGCCTTCGCTATCGAAGGGCGCACTGCCCAGGGCTTTTTTGAGGTGCGGTTGTTCGTGTATGTGCACATGGGCCGGGAAGATCTGTTTGCCCAGATGATCCAGCAGGAAGGACGCCTTGCGGTAGAGATTGCCGCCACGGATGGCGCTCATGAGGTGCGATACTAGACTGGCCGCCGCCGGGGCCTCGAACACTACGGGGGCCTGGCGGGTGCTGAGCCTTTTGCCGTCCAGACGGCGCAAGGTGCGCTGTGCGGCATGCTCGCCGATGCGTCCGGGAGTTTCCAATTCGTGGTGATCGCGGGCCACGCTGAACCAGTAGTCGCGCTGCATGCCGCTCTCGTCCTGGCCGATGACCGCGCAGCTCAAACTGTGGCGGCTGGTGGGGTAGCCGCCGATAAAGCCGTGGCTGTTGCCGTAGATGTTCAGACCCTGGTGACTGGAGAGACTTGCTCCTTCGGAGTTGGTGATGCGTTTATCCAGGGCGCGCGCGGCATCTTCGCATTCGGTGGCGAGCGCAATCGCCTGTTCGGCGCTGACCTGCCAGGGATAATAGAGGTCGAGATCGGGGATCTCGCGCGCCATGAGCGCGGCGTCGGCAAGGCCCGCGCAATCGTCCTCGGCGGTGTAACGGGCGATATTACAGGCGGCGCGCACCGTTTCCTTGACGGCCTGGGCGCTGAAGTCGGAGGTGCTGGCCGATCCCTTGCGATGGCCGAAGTAAACGGTGACACCGAGGCCTTTGTCACGATTATGTTCGATGGTCTCCACTTCGCCCAGACGCACCGTGACCGACAGGCCCGACTCGATGTTGAGCCCCGCCTCGGCACTGGTGGCGCCTTGTGAGGTGGCCTCCAGCAGGAGATCGTGCACCAAAGTCTGAAGCTGGGCGGCATCCCAGAGGGCTTCAGAGGGCGTGTTGGCAGGGCTTAAAGTAGGTGACATGATGTGCAAATTTTAGCATGCCGTGGCCGGGCGTGTGGTTAAATATAAGGTCGCGGCGGGGCAGATACATGGTTGAAGACGAAGCAACCGATTTCGAACCAAAGAGCAAATCCCGGCTCAAGCGGGAGATGATCTCGGTGCAGGACTTGGGTGAGGAGCTGGTGGAATTACCCATCCGGCTGTTGCAGAGATTTGATCTGCCGGAGAGCTTGCTCGATGCCATTGAGGCGGCGCGTGCCATGACCGCGCGTGGGGCACGTAAACGTCAACTGCAGTACATCGGACGCTTAATGCGTGAGGTGGATGCGGCGCCGATTCGCAAAATCATGGATGACATCAAGCACCGTCAAATCCACGCCGCGCAACAACTGCACCTGATCGAGCGCTGGCGCGAGCGCGTGTTGAGCGAGGGCGATGACGCCATCCAGGCGCTTTGTGAGGAGTATCCCGAGACGGACCGGCAGCGTGTCCGTCAGTGGTTGCGTGCGGTGGAGCAGGAGCGGGCGGCGAATAAACCGCCGACGGCGGCGCGAGCGTTGTTTCAGTATTTGCGGGAGCTGATAACGTAGCACGCCTTACCGATAAAACTTTTACCGCAGAGGACGCAGAGGAATACAGATCAAACCTGTTCCTCCTCCGCGTTCCTCTGCGGTGTGCTTTGTGTTTGAAGTTTTTCAGCCCACCCGGCCGGCCAGGGTCATAAGGGCGATAATCACCACCCAGGCTACCAAGGTGCGCCACACCAGGGCTTGGGCGGCTTTGATGTGCGTGACCTCAACCGATACGTCGGTCGCTCCCGGCGCGCCATTGTCCTGCGGGGCTTCGCGCAGGCTTTCGGCGTCGAGATGCAGGGCGCCCATGCCGCTCGCCAGCAGTACCTGCATGGACGATTCTTCCCATTTCTCGCTCTTCTCGGAACCGCGCCAATTGCCTATGGCGTCCACAAAGCTGCCGCTCACCGCATAGCCCACCGCCACCAGACGCGCCGGTATCCAGTCCAGGATGGCGTGCAGGCGCTGGGCGGCCTGGGCGAACTCGGAGGCGGGGTGTTCCTTGCCGGTGAAATTTTTGAGTAGTGCGGAGAGCCGGTAGAGCGCCGCACCGAGCGGCCCGAGCACGCCGAACCAGAACAGCACGGCCATGACGCGCTCGTTGCCCTGGATCAGGATGGATTCGGTGACCGCCTGATTCAACTGAAAATTCTGGCTCGGGATTTGCTGATGCAAGATGTCGGCGGCGCTGCGCTGCGCGGCCTCGATATCGCCCGATTCGCGGGCGTCAATATAGGCCTGCACCTGATCGTCCAGATTTTTGGGGCCGAGACAGTACCACAGCACGGCCACGCCGAACGGGAAGGCCAGGACGGGATGCACCCTGCCCAGCAGATAGTCCACCAGCGCAACAAGCAGCACGGGAAGCCCGACGGTCAACAGCACGCCCAACGAACCGTTGGCGATGGCCTTCAACTGGAAACGTATCGCGTTGGCGAATTCCAGGAACCACTCAAAGCGGCGCATGCCCTGCCAGGTGGCGAAGGCCTTGTCTATTCCCAGGCTGATCAGAATAGCAATCAGAATCACGGCGCGTGTGCTCTTGTCAGAGGTAACGTAATGATAGCGGGAATGGGGTTATGGTGCACAGAGTTACTCACAAGTCAGCAAATAATACTACATTTTCCACTACGTTCCCGCCCCCTGTGCAGGGGGCGGGACAGGGTGGGGGTAGGTAAAACAGGGTATTTACTCAG
>CAYUAZ010000058.1:0-10653 GCA_964442865.1 uncultured Gammaproteobacteria bacterium | reverse complement strand
CACCACCACCCAGTAACCAAATGATTCTATTTGATTTTTAACCGGACACTAGTGCCAATATGAATAGTGTTATCTAAATGTGCCTGGGTCCAGCAGGCCCGCGAGTCCGCGCTTGCTTCTGTTGCCGAAGCTGGTCAAGCCCTTCAGCTCCAGTTGCAGAAACAGGGCGTTGTTGGTGTCGCCGCCGACGTTGCTGACGAAGCGGCGGCCCGCGACGCGCAGCGCCCAGCAGCAGGTGTCATATTCCATGCCGAGCAGGGCCTCCAGCGTGCGCCCGTCCTGCAACGAATAGTTCCAGCGGCCGACCATGTTGATGCGACGATCCGCTTGCTGCGACAGCGGCCACAACGCCGCCAGATCGGTCTGTTCCAGTTCATTGCGACGCAGCCGATAGTCTAGCTTGAGTGTGCGCTGGTTGTCAGGTTTATATTCGAATCCGAGGGTGCTCTTATCTATATCCTGGCTCTGGGGATTCCACAGCAGGCTCGCACTTGCCTTCCAATCGGGGATAAGTCCGCTGCTGGTCAATTCGGCCACGATGTCGGAGACTTCCAGGGTCTCTACGCTGCTGCCCGGCAACACCACCCGGCGATCATCGAAATAGAGGATTTGTCCTATCCGCGCATTAAACCGTTCCCTGCCGCTGTCTTTATCCAGCAAGCGGGAGGTGAGGGCGAGCGTGACTTGATTCGCATCACCGACCCGATCCGCGCCGCTGAAGCGGTTGTTCTGGAACAGGTTGGCGTAACTGATATCCAGCAGATTGGTGTCGAATACCGGCAGCGACGATTGATCGCGGTACGGCACGTATAAATAGTACAAGCGGGGCTCCAGGGTCTGCAGCAGGGCGGTATCGCTCCAGCGCATGTCGCGTTCCAGATAAACGCCGCTGTCCAGGCTCAATACCGGCAAGGTCCGCGAGGGAGAACTCTCGCCGCTGCCTGCAGTCTGCTGATCCAGCGCGTAGTGGGTATAGCGCAGGTTCAGGCTGGGCGTGAGGTAGCCGTAAGTATTCGCCAGCGGCAGGCTCACGCCGGGTTGCAGATCAAGGCGGTCGCCGACCACGCTGTCGCGCCGGTAGAAATGCACGTACTCGCCGTTGAACAGGGCATTGCTGCCATAGGCCTGTTGCGGCAGGTTGAGATTGACGAGCAACTGCGGCAGCCGCTGGTAGGGCCGGGCGCTGCCGGGCAGCGATTCGTCCACCGTTTGATAACTCTGCACGCGCCCGGTGAACGACCAGAAATCGCCGTGGTAGGTGGCGTCGGCGCGGCGCTCGAGGTGCGTGGTACTGGCGACGCTCAAGCTGGTGCCCAGCTCTCCGAAATAGTTTCTGTCCGACACGTAGCCGAACTCCAGCCCGCTGCTCCAGCGCGGCGCGAAATTCCAGACATTGTGGGTGGAAAGGAAAGTACGCGATTTGCCGGACACGTTATCGTGGGGGACATAAGCGATGTTGGTGAGGCCGCCGCCAGCCGGACTGATATAACGGAACTCCCCCAGCAGTTGCACCCCTCGTTTGCTCATCATGCGTGTGGTGAGGGTGGCATCGCGTTGCGGGGCGATATTCCAGTAATAGGGGACCTGGATGTCGGTGCCCACTTGATCGGAGGTTCCGAAACTGGGCGTGAGAAAACCGGACTTGCGCTGATCGTTGAGCGGGAAGTTGATATAGGGCAGATAGAGAAACGGGACACCCTTGAATTCCAGCCAGACGTTGCGCGCCTCGCCGATGTTTTTCTCGTGATCCAGCTTGAGGTCGCCGGCATGCAGCAACCAATCGTCGTGGCCGGGATTACAGGTGGTGAAGGTGGCTTGGGTAAGGCGTGTGTGGTTGGGGTCTTCCATCACCAGCAGGGAGGACTCGCCGCGCGCGTGGCGTTGCACCAGGCTGTAACGGGCGGTCTCCACCTGGCCGCGCCGCGCGCCCAGTTCCAGTCTGGCGCTGTCACCCCGCACGGTCAGGCCATCCTGTTCGAAACGGATGTTGCCATGCGCCTCTACGGTATCCCGCGGCTGATGGTAGGTCGCCGTATCGGCGTTAAGCCTTTGGTTGCCGCGGCGCACCTCGACATCGCCGCTGAACTCGAAGATTTCGTTATTCGTGGCCCGGCTCTCATCGGCATCGAGATAGGTCGCCTCATCGCCCCTGGCGTTGAAGGGTTGTGCTTCATGTTGATGCGCGGGGCTGCCGGGCTCTCCGCACAGCATCCAGTCGGAGGGGATGGCGCCGGCGCCTTGAGCGTCTGCCAGCGGGCTTGCGACGGCGAGACACGCGAGACTCAGACGGCAGAACCACTTATTAAACACGAGAAAACTCTTAGCGGTAGCAATGCTGCTAAAATCGCATAGAATGACCTATTCTTCAATCCTTACTTGTAGTGATGCAAGGTTGTCCTTTGCCCAATATCTATAAAAAATACATAGTTATCGTAGTCTTACGCGGCATTCTTAAGAGTAAAGACCAAGGTCATCCCGCCGATGCCTGAACGCCTGGAGCAACTCACCCGCTGGCTGCGCTCGGATATTGGCCTTGCACAGTTTGAAATCACGCCGGCTTCCAGTGACGCCAGCTTCCGGCGCTATTTCCGCATCCGCTACGATGGACAGACCCGCATCGCGATGGATGCCCCGCCCGCGCAGGAAGATTGCCGCCCTTACATCGCCATCGCGCGTGCATTTTACAGTCTGGGGTTGCATGTCCCTGAGATCCTGGAGGTGAATCTCGAGCAGGGATTTCTGCTGCTCGGCGATCTCGGCACGCGCCAGTATCTTCCCGAACTGAATAGCGCTACCGCAGAAAAGCTCTACGGCGACGCGCTCGACGCACTGCTGGTATTGCAGTCGCGTTGCAGCGGCCCTCTCATCGAACTCCCGCCGTACGACCACGCGCTGTTGATGCGCGAGATGGCGTTATTTCGCGACTGGTTTGTGCGGCAACACTTGGCCTTGCAGCTAGATCCCGCGCAGTCGGACGGACTTGAGCAAATTTTTGAGATACTGGCGCAATCGGCGCTGCAGCAGCCCAAGGTCTGCGTACACCGCGACTATCACTCGCGCAATCTCATGGTCACGGAGAGTAATAATCCCGGCATCCTGGATTTCCAAGACGCTGTGATAGGGCCGGTCACCTACGATCTGGTATCGCTGCTGCGCGACTGCTACATCGCCTGGCCGCCCGATCAGGTGTATGCCTGGGTCAAGGCCTACCGTTTGCGCCTGCTCAAAGCAGGCATCTTGCCGGACGACGACGAGACACAATTTTTGCGCTGGTTCGACTGGATGGGGATACAACGTCATCTCAAGGCCATCGGCATCTTCGCACGGCTCAATATCCGTGACGGCAAACCCGGTTATCTCCAGGACATCCCCCGCACCCTGGGCTACGTGGTGGCGGTGAGCCGCCGCTATCCGGAACTGCAGGCGCTGTATGATGTGCTACGCGAGACGATAGTGCCACGCCTCTCGGTGCTGCCGGAATGAAGGCCATGATACTGGCCGCCGGTCGCGGCGAGCGCATGCGCCCGCTCACCGACCATGTCCCCAAGGCCTTGCTAACGGCAAGCGGGAAGCAGCTTATCGTCTACCACATCGAGAATCTGGTGCGTGCGGGGGTGCACGAAATCATCATCAACCATGCCCATCTCGGGGAACAAATTGAACAAGCGCTGGGCGATGGCGGCGGCTACGGTGTGCGGATTTTTTATTCACCCGAAGGCGAGCAGGTGCTGGAGACCGGCGGCGGAATTTTTAACGCACTGCCCCTGTTGGGTGCCGAGCCGTTCATCGTCGTCAACGCCGATGTCTGGACCGATTATCCCTTTACCCAGTTGCCTGCCGACCCTGAAGGTCTCGCACATCTTGTGCTGATCTCCAACCCGCCTCATCATCCGCACGGTGATTTTGCATTGCGCAGCGGCTATGTGCTGAGTGAGGATAACGAAAAACTCACTTTCAGCGGGATCGGCGTGTATCGCCCGGAACTGTTCGCAGAATGCCAGCCGGGAAAATTTCCACTCGCGCCGTTATTGCGCGCCGCGATGGAAAAACACCAGGTCACCGGTGAGCACTACCGGGGCGCCTGGTTCGACATCGGCACACCGGAACGGCTGCAACAGCTCGACGAGCGACTGACAGGCTATTAATGACGCAAGCGGTACCACACATCGCCCAGCAACTCATGCAGGGCGAGATTACTCTGTTCCAGCGCGTGCGCCTGTGGCAGCCAATCGAACAGCGTCGGCACGCGGCTATTTTCCAGCGACAGGAAATGCGTCGGCGCGGGGACCGCGCGCAGCCCGGCCTGTTCAAAGATACGCACCGCGCGCCGCATGTGCCAGGCGCTGGTGACCAGGTACACGGTGTTGATATTTTTTTCCTCCAACAGATGTTTACTCGAGAACGCATTCCCGGCGGTGGTCGTGCTGGCATCCTCGGTCCAGGCCTCGATGTGATAGTCTTCGAGCAGGACTTTCCGCATCAGCGATGCCTCCGAGGAACCTTCATTAAACGGATCTCCGCCCGTCACTAATAGCGGCAGGCCGGTCTGCCTGTGCAGCCGCACGCCGTAGCGCAGGCGTTCGAGACTGTACGCAGAGACGGTATCGCCGCCGTACTCCGGCGCGTCGGCGTAGCGGCCGCCCGCCAGCACCACTATGGCCTGTGCCGGTACGTGCCGCAAATCCTGTGCGGCTAGTGCCGGATATATTTCCAACTGCCGCATCAGGGCCTTTGCGGTGACCGGCAGACTGAAGCCGACAAGGCTAATCAGGCCGATCAAAAGAAGTGCGACCGCGCTGCGCCGGTGTCGCAACAGGGCAAGCCCCAGCACAATGAGCAACACGCTGATGCCGGGTGGGAGCAGAAGTGCCTCGATAGCGCGGGTAACTAGAATCTCCATAAGTCTTCCTGAGCATGTTAAAATCAACGTACTATGACTGTACTCGAACTTAACCCCTTGTTCCAACGCATCAAGGACATGCAAGGGCGCAGCGCCGGCCTCAGGGGGTATCTTTGACTTTGATACCAAGTCCGAGCGCCTGACCGAGGTCGAGCGCGAGCTGGCCAATCCCGTCGTGTGGAGCAACCCCGAGCGTGCCCAGGAACTCGGGCGTGAGCGCGCCCAACTGCAACAGATCGTCGCCACTTTAACGCGCCTGAGCGATGACCTCAACGAGGCGCAGGATCTTTTGGAGATGGCGCAGGAGGAGGGCGATCAAGCCGCAGTGGAGGCCGTGATCGGCGATCTCGACAGATCCGAACAACATCTGGCTGAATTGGAATTCCGCCGCATGTTTTCCGGGCCGATGGACGCCAATAACGCCTTCCTCGATGTTCAGTCCGGCTCCGGCGGCACCGAGGCGCAGGACTGGGCCAATATGCTGTTGCGCATGTACCTGCGCTGGGGCGAACGGCGCGGCTTCAAGACCGAGATCATCGAACTTTCCGAGGGCGAGGTGGCCGGCATCAAAAGCGCCACGGTGCGTTTCGAAGGCGAATACGCCTACGGCTGGCTGCGGACCGAGACCGGCGTGCATCGCCTGGTGCGCAAATCGCCTTTCGATTCCGGCAATCGCCGCCACACCTCGTTCGCCTCGGTGTTTGTCGCGCCGGAGGTGGAAGAACGAATCGAGGTGGACAGAACCCCCGCCGATCTCAAGGTAGACACCTATCGGGCCAGCGGCGCGGGCGGTCAGCACGTCAACCGCACCGAGTCGGCGATCCGCATCACCCACCTGCCGACCAATACCGTGGTACAGTGCCAGAGCGACCGCTCGCAGCACAAGAACCGTGCCACCGCGATGAGTCAGTTGAAGTCCAAGCTGTATGAGCTGGAAATGCAAAAGCGCAACGCCACCAAACAGGCGCTGGAAGACACCAAGGCCGACATCGGCTGGGGCAGCCAGATCCGCTCTTATGTACTGGACCAGTCGCGCATCAAGGATTTACGCACCGGCGTGGAGAAGGCCAATACCCAGGCGGTGCTGGACGGCGATCTGGACGAGTTTATCGAAGCCAGTTTGAAAAAAGGATTATAGCTTGTAGGGCCGAATTCATTCGGCCCTCATGCGAATGAATTCGCATCTACCCAGATATCAACATGACCGACGACAACCAACAAGACGAAATCGCCCAGCGCAGGGCCAAGCTTGCCGCGCTGCGCGAAAAAGGCGAGCCGTTCCCCAACGATTTCCGCCGCAACGTGCTGGCCGGCGAGCTGCACGCCGAATACGACGGCAAAGACAATGCCGCGCTGGAGGCGCAACCGATACGGGTAAAGATCGCCGGCCGCATGATGGCCAAGCGCGTGATGGGCAAGGCCAGCTTCGCCCAGGTGCAGGACATGTCCGGCCAGATGCAATTGTTTGTGCAGCGCGACGCCTTGCCGGACGACCTGTACGAGGATTTCAAAAAATGGGATGTCGGCGACATCCTCGGAGCGGAAGGCACGCTGTTCAAGACCAAGACCGATGAACTGTCGGTGCGCGTGGACGACGTCCGGTTGTTGACCAAGGCGCTGCGTCCGCTGCCGGAAAAGTTTCATGGCCTGGTGGATCAGGAGACGCGCTACCGCCAGCGCTATCTCGACCTCATCATGAACGAACCGACCCGCGACACCTTCCGCATCCGTTCCAGAGTGATCGCCTTCATCCGCCAGTTTCTTGAGGCGCGCGCCTTCATGGAAGTGGAGACGCCGATGATGCAGGTCATCCCCGGCGGCGCCACCGCGCGGCCGTTCATCACCCATCATCACGCCTTGGACATGCAGTTGTTTCTGCGCGTCGCGCCGGAGCTGTACCTGAAGCGTCTGGTGGTGGGTGGCTATGAACGGGTGTATGAAATCAACCGCAATTTCCGCAACGAGGGCTTGTCCACCAAGCACAACCCCGAATTCACCATGCTGGAGTTTTATCAGGCCTATGCGGACTATCGTGACCTGATGGATCTCAGCGAAGCAATGTTGCGTCAGCTTGCTCACGACATTCATGGCGCCATGACGCTGGTCTATCAGGGGGAACACTACGATTTCGGCAAACCTTTTGCGCGCCTGACCATGAAGGAAGCGGTATTACACTATAATCCGCAACTCACCGCGGCCGATATCGAATCGCTGCCGGCCGCGCGCAAGGCCGCCGCCGGGTTGGACATCCCGCTCAAGGAGAGCTATGGCGTCGGCAAGATCCTGATGGAGATCTTCGAAAAAACGGTGGAGGGCCGCCTGAAAGATCCCACCTTTATTACCGAGCATCCGCTGGAGGTCTCACCGCTGGCGCGCCGCAACAGTCAAGATCCCTCCATCACTGACCGCTTTGAATTATTCATCGGCGGACGCGAAATCGCCAATGGTTTTTCCGAGTTGAACGACGCCGAGGACCAGGCCGAGCGCTTCCGCAAACAGGTGCAGGAAAAAGAGGCCGGTGACGACGAGGCGATGCACTTCGACGCCGACTACATCCGCGCGCTGGAACATGGCATGCCGCCCACGGCGGGCGAAGGTATCGGCATAGACCGCCTGGTGATGCTGCTCACCGACTCACCTTCGATCCGCGACGTGCTGCTGTTCCCGCACATGCGGCCCGAGGGTGAGTGGCGGGTTTAGGAGCCGCGAACGACCGGCCAAAGGAAGGCCGGGCTGGGGCTTATTCAGTATCATAGAAGTCGCGCCATGGATGGCAGAGATGATCGTAACACGGGTGAGGGGTAACGGTTAAAGCCCCGCCCCTCAAACCGTCAACAACCGCTGCACCTCTTCGATCTCGCCGGCGGTTTCTTCCTCGGAGGTGATGCTGAGTTCGGGGTCTATCCCCAGGCGCGCGAAGGCGGGAACTGTCTTCCAGTCCACTTGGGCATGCGGGTGTTGGGTACCGTGATAGCTCTGCAGGTTGGCGACGATGACCAGGTCGGTGTAATCGGCGGGGCCGTCCGGGTTGCGTTGCAGATACTCGTGGCCCGCTGCGACGGCCACCAGCTCGGTCGGAAAACCCCATGCCTTCAGAATCATATGGCCGATCTGGGGGTGCATCTGGGCAATGATCCGCTCGAGCCTCTCTTCGTCATCAATCAACTCCGGTATTTTCTCGGCGCGGCTCAGGATGGGGAGGGTACCGAGGTCATGCACCAGCCCCGCCAGCATCGCCTCGTCGGGTTTAAGGGAGGTAAAGTGAGCGGCCAGGACGTGACTGATGGCGGCGACCTGGGTGTTATGCTGCCACAGCGCGGTCAACCGCTTTTTAAGCCGCGCCGACTGGCCGCGGTGCAACTGATCCATTACCAGGCTGGTGACCAGACTGCGCACCAGGATATTGCCCAGCCGCGAAATGGCGGTTTGCAGGTTATCCACCGGGTTGCGTCCCCGGTAGAGCGGACTGTTGGCAACCTGGATGAGCCGCGCCGAGAGGCCGACGTCGGAGCCCATGATCTTGGCGATTTGAGAGGCCGAGGTCTTCGGGTCGTCCACGACTTGACGTATCTTCAGGGCAACCTCCGGCAGGGTGGGCAATACCAGCCGGTTCTCTTCGATGTCCCGCAACAAATCGGCAAGAAATTTTTCTTCGATCCCGGTCGTCGTTTCGTTCATGGACTCATCGAATCCTTATTGGTGTTTTGGTTATTCGTATCATCCAGCCGTGCCGAGAGGTCTTCGAGCCTCATCAGCGGTCCCATCGGCGATTTCAGATGGAGTGGGTCTTTTCCATGCGAAATTTGTACCACAGCCAGCAGCTCAAAGCCACCCATCGGTGAATGTTGAGCGTTCACTACTTGCCCTGCCGCCTGGCTGTTGTCGGCAGTGTAGAGTGTATCACCCGGCACGGGCGGATCGGGCGCATCAGTCCATGCGCGAACCATGCGGCGCTTGATGCTGCCGAGGTGGTGGGTGCGCGCGACGATTTCCTGGCCCGGATAACAGCCCTTGGTAAAGCTGAGCCCGCCGAGCAGATCCAGGTTGACCATTTGCGGCACAAAGGTATCCATCGTGGCAGTGTGGATGTTGGGCAGCCCGGCACGGATGTTGAGCAGCTTCCAATAGTCCGCCCTCACGTGCAAGGCGTTTGGCTGCAAAGCGCCCCACAGTGCCTTGATGCCTGCGAGTTCTCCGATGATAACGAAGCGTTGCACGGTTCCAGGCAGGCGCAGCACCGTCAACAAACCGTCGGGATGCTGGATCTGCGCAACCTCGTTGTCCTCGCTTGGAGGGTTACCCAGCAGGGCCGTTACGCGCGCGACCGCGTCGGGGCCAAAAACGCCGATACGGATGAGCCGATCACTGGCATTGCTGAGAGTGACCTGCGCGCGCAGCACGTACATCCGCAAACGCTTGAGGGCCGCGTCGAGAATATCCTGGGGGAGCAACAAATAATAAACCCCGGCGCGTAGAAATAATGTGAACACCGCCAGTAAGCGGCCCTTGGGGCTGCAATAGGCATTGAGTTGGCTGTGCCGCTCCGAGACCTCGCTCACGTCGTTGCTGAACTGGCCCTGCAGGAAATTTGCGGCATCCGGGCCTTGTGCGGCGATCAGGCCAAGCTGCGACAAATCGCTAAGCAGCAGCGGATGATCGCCGATCCCGGCGATGTCCGCCGGTGCTCCGCTATCGTCCAGGTACGTCTGCCAGTCGGTATTCATACGTAGACCATAAATGTGCTTGCCGGATTGATTGTTCAAGACTACGCTTTCGGCTCATTCTATATGAATATACGATTGGAAATTGGCCGCTCCCTGTGGTTGTCGGCGATACTCTTGCTCGGCCACGTCGGCGCCCTGTGGCTACTGATGCTTATGCCGTTACCCTGGTGGCTGGCCACCGCATTCACCGGGGCGCTGGCGTACAGCCTGTGGCGCGGCGTGTCGCTGCACGCCCTGCGTAACGGCAAACAGGCCATCGTCGAGATGGTGTGGGATAGTCAAGGCCACTGGACGTTGCGATCGGTTGGTGGCCAGACTATTCCGGCGCACCTGTCGGCAGGCAGTTATGTCAGTCCGTATCTGGTCTTGCTCAATTTCGTGACCGGGCGCTGGTGGCAGCGGTGTGCTCTGGTGCTGTTGCCGGATGCGCTGGATGCCGGGAGTTTCAGGCGCTTGCGGGTACGGTTAACTACAGGGACTAGGATCTAGGGGCTAGGATCTAGGGACTGGGGGTTAGGGGTTTAGATTTTCCCTAGCCCCTAGATCCTAGTCCCTAGCCCCTGTAGTTAGAGCCCCTAACGCGGCACATAATTCGGCGGTACGAGAACCGTATTCGTCGCCGGATGAGAGACATCCATATCCGGATAATCCAGCGTATAGTGCAGGCCGCGGCTCTCCTTGCGGGCCAGGGCCGAGCGGATGATGAGGTCGCTCACCAGCACCAGATTGCGCAGTTCGATGAGATCGTTGGTAACGCTGAAATTACTGTAGTAGTCGGTGATTTCCTGTTGCAATAACTCCACCCGGTGTTTGGCGCGCTCCAGGCGCTTGCGGGTGCGCACGATGCCGACATAGTCCCACATGAAGCGCCGCAGTTCATCCCAGTTGTGCGACACCACGACCTCTTCATCGGAATCGGTCACGCGGCCCTCGTCCCACGCCGGCAACGCCGGCGGGACCGGCGCCCGCGCCAACTGCGCGAGGATGTCCTCGCCTGCCCCCGCCGCAACCACCCGGCATTCGAGCCGC